>CAYWOE010000223.1:0-2265 GCA_964459855.1 uncultured Synechococcus sp.
ACAGCCGGCGCTGGCCCTCCATGGGCAACCGCTGGCTGGCCTCGATCGCCAGCCGAAACGGTCGGGAACGTGTCGAACTTGTGGATCTGCGCAATGGCCAACCGGTACCGCTGCCCGGCATCAACCAGGCGGATGCCCAGCCGATCAGCGTCAGCGTCAGCGCTGATGGCAATCGCATCGCCCTGATCCGCAGCCGTGAAGGGCGCACGGAGCTGGCGCTCTACCGCCGCAGCGTGGGAATCCTGCAACGCTTACCCCTGGAACCTGCCGGAGTCCCCAGGGAGGTCAGCCTGGATGGATCAGGACGCCTGCTGGCGGTTCAGGTCAGCCGACAAGGTCGCTGGGACGTGGATCTGATTCGTCTGCCCTGATCAGAGATTCGCGCTCAGGGCACAAGCCCGGACCAGTGCAGAAAGGTGTCGTGGCTCAGAGCCTCGACAAGAAGGATTGAAAGAAAGCCGATCATGGCGAAACGACCATTGACGCGCTCCGCGTAACCGCTCCAGCCGAAGGCAGGAACATCACTCGTGGTTGCCGAGGGCGTGAGGTCGGCAGGCACCTCAGACGGCTTCGCTGGATCAGTCTCGGAAGTCATCGAAGATCAGACGCGGCCGAATTCATAGCCTGCCGAGGGGACAAGGCGCCAGCCTCCGTTGCCGTCCAGTTCCAGCACCGTGTCGTGGAACTCGCGCAGCGTGGGCCTGTGACCGACGCTCACCACCGCCATCTCACGTTCCACAAGCAGTTGATAGAGGTAGCGCTCGGTGCCCACATCCAGAGCACTGGTGGCCTCATCCAGCACCACAACTTTGGGAGCATTGAGCAGCAGACGGGCAAACGCCAGCCTTTGCTGCTCGCCCAACGAAAGCAGACGCGGCCAGTCCTGCCTGACATCAAAGGAGGGATAACGATCGAGCACCGACTGAAGCTGCACCTTCTTGAGAACCGCCTGAAGGTGCTCATCGCTGAAGCGATCGCAGTCAAGCGGGTAACAGAGCTGCTCACGCAGCGATCCCAGGGTCATGTAGGGGCGCTGGGGGATGAACAGCAGATCACCGGTTGCCGGGGTGGAAACCTGCCCGGTGGGGGATGCCCAGAGGCCGCTGATCACCCGCAGCAAAGACGTCTTGCCACATCCGGAAGGACCCACCACAAGCAGTCGCTGACCGCTGGAAATGCTCAGGTTCAGATCCTTGGTCAACAGGCGATCAGCAAAGGGTGTCTTCACAGCAGCGCCTTTGAGCACAATTGAATTGGCCGGGGTGACCTCTGAGAAGAAATCGCTGTATTCCTCACGATCCACATGAGAGATATTTGATTGGAACCCCTCAAGTCGACCGACCGACGCAGAAAAGCGTGCAAGCGATTCAAAGTTGTAGACAATGAAAAACAAGGATCCTTCGACCAGGTTGTAAGCGACATTCGCCTGAGCGAAACTTCCATAGTCCATCTTTCCCGCGAGGATGGGCGAAATCAGAATCAGGTAAGGAATAAAATTACTCGCATAGATACCTGATCTCTGCAGCATCCTCAGCAGCGACTCCCAGATGATCAGGAGATCATAGTTTTTGATCACTGTTCCTAAACGTCGACGAACTTCTCTCGACTCTTCAGGCTCTCCTGAATAGAAGGCAATCGACTCAGCATTATTGCGAACATGCACCAGGCCGTAACGGAAATCGGCTTCATATCGCAGCTGATCGGAGTTAATTGCAACCAGCTTGCGCCCCGCGAAAACCATCAATGCCGAGATGATTCCCGCATACAACAGTAGAGCCACTGTCAGCTCACCGCTGATACTCCAGAGGATGGCGATATTCAGTGAAAAACTCAGAATGGAATCAAAGATATCCAGTGTGAATTTGAGAGCTTCTTTGGTGAAATCCTTTGTGTCATCGGCCATCCGCTGGTCAGGATTATCCACATCGCCACCGGAGCCTTCATTGGGATTAAGAACGTAATAAGCCCGGTCCTTGAGGTAATCAGAAATCAGACTCTTGGTCAGCCAGTCTCTCCAGATCAGGCTCAGCTTGGCTGTCAGGTAATACTGCAGTGTGCGAATTGGCAGCGCTGCCATGAAGCAGATGCCATAGACCCAGAGATTGCGGTAACTCGATTCCGGGTTGCGTGCAATCAGCGCATTGGTGAGATCACGAGCAATGAAGGTGATGCCGGCATTGATGCCATTCACCGACAGCAACATCAGGATGATGACCCCCAGCATCAGCCAGGGAATCCAGCGTCGCTGACGCAGACGCGAGCGGA
>CAYWOE010000224.1:0-2248 GCA_964459855.1 uncultured Synechococcus sp.
TGGATCGCAGCGATCGAATCAGCTGGGTGATGGAGCAGCTGATTCAGTCCCTGGCCGGGACTGAATCACTGACAGCTCATGCGCGCCGGGCTGCCAGTCTCTGCAAGCACGACCTCGTCAGCCAGATGGTGGGCGAATTCCCTGAATTGCAGGGCCTGATGGGCGGAAAGTATCTGCTTGAAGAGGGAGAGCCGCGCGAAGTGGCCCTGGCCGTGGCTGAGCACTACCAGCCTGCAGGCGCTGGCGATGCGCCTCCCTCAAGTGATGTCGGTGCTCTTCTTGCCCTGGCTGAGCGGCTTGAGCTTCTGCTGAGCATCTTCGCCAAGGGGCAGCGTCCCACAGGCTCATCCGACCCCTATGCGCTTCGCCGAGCCGGCAACGGAATCGTTCAGATCCTCTGGGATCGCGGCTGGAGCCTTCCGCTGCAGACTCTGCTGCGCCAGGCTGCGGCTCACTGGTCTGGCTTGTTCCCTGCGTTTGAGTTCGACGCTGTCGCGCTCGCCGACGATCTCGGTCAGTTGCTGCGACAGCGCATGGTGTCGCAGTTTGAGGAGGAGGGCTTCCCTGCCGATCTGGTGCAGGCCGTGAGCGGCGAGGCTGTGAGCAGCGAGCGTCTGCTTCAGGATCCTGTTGATGCCCGGGAAAGACTGCTGCTGCTGAAGGAACTCAGGGCCGATGGTCGCCTTCAGGCCGTTCAGGCTGTGGTTCAACGTGCTTCAAACCTTGCTGGAAAGGGCGACCTCGATGCCTCTCAGCTGCTTCCCGGCCCCGTGATCGAGCCTGCTCTGTTCGATTCACCCAGCGAATCTGACCTGCTCGAGCAGCTGCAGAGACTCAGCCCTCTGGCTCAGTCGCGCAACTATGAGGGACTGGCTGCTGGATTAAAGGATGCAGCTCGCGCTCTCGAAGCCTTCTTCGATGGCGATAACAGCGTGATGGTGATGGCTGAGGACGATGCCGTCCGCCGCAATCGTCTGAATCTGCTGGGTGTGTTGCGCAATCAGGCCTCCGTGCTGGCGTGTTTCGACAACATCCAGTCCTGATCTTCAGGACTGGCATCAGCAATGCGTTCAACCGGTGGTCACTGTTGACCGTTCGTCGCTGCTCGAAGCGGTGTCTTCCTCGGTCTGGGTTTTGATGGCCTGTGCGGCTTCCTCCGCCAGGAAGTCACCGTCACTGCGTCCAACGGCGGACGGCACCGAGCCGTAGTTGGAGGGTGCAAGTGCCTGCCCCCTCAGCAGACTGCCCAGGGTGCGCAGCGTGAGTTTGACCTGCTGCCATGGATTCATCATCACCACCCGCTTGTAGAGGTAACTGTCAAAGGTGAGCTTCTGCACGTCCCGGTCGTCGCACATCTCGACGAACGCTTCTCTTGCTGCGTCGTTGCGGTAGAAGATCCTCTGAAGAATGTCGAGCACCGCGTAGGTGGCTCCATATTTGCGGTCCCAGCGCTTCAGATAGGTGGATTTGATCTGCTTCTCGGTGGGGATGCGGGTTCCGTTCTCTGAAATCTCCACGATGGCTTCCGCGCACATCCGTCCACTCTTGGCCGCGAAGTAGATGCCTTCACCGGAACTCTTGGTGACATATCCAGCGGCATCTCCCACCAGGGCCATGCGACCCACAACGCGCCTGGGTCTGGGGTGTTCAGGGATCGGGTGGGCTTCGACCTTGATGACCTCACCCTTGAAGAGTCGCTTGCGTGCACGCTCCCGGATCCCTTTCTGAAGACCTTTGATCAGCGACTGGTTCTGCTGCATCGTTCCGGTCCCCACCGCCACATGGTCAAATTTGGGGAACACCCAGGCGTAGAAGTCAGGAGAAACATCGGTGCCGACATACATTTCGGCGAGATCCTCGTAGTAGGTCATCTCCTCGGCAGGCAGCTTGATGCGCTCCTGGAAGGCGATGGCCACGTTGTAATCGCCGGCATCCATGGCCTTGGCGACCCGCGAGTTGGCACCATCGGCACCGATGATCAGGTCCACTTCGAGGGTCTTCATCTCACCGGTGGGACCACCGTTGCCGAAATCGGCGTAATGGAGGGTGTAAGGCCCCTGGCGGTTGGAACCGGTGTCGATCTTCTGCACAAGGGCGTTCACGAGAGTGGCCCCGAGCTCTGCTGAACGGTTGCGCAGGAACGCATCGAAAACCTCGCGGCGACACATGCCGATGTAGGCATCGTTGTCGTAGCCCAGCGGGTCGAGCCTGATGTCCACCTCCTTGTTGGAGGGGGAAATCATCTTCA
>CAYWOE010000225.1:0-2248 GCA_964459855.1 uncultured Synechococcus sp.
CAGTCAGTCAGGCCGAGCGAAATGGTGTGCGCATTGCCCTTGATGTGAACTGGCGGCCAACATTCTGGGATTCATCTGCAGATCCAGTTGCAGGACCTAACTCTCAGGCTCTGGCTCTGATGCAACCCTTTCTTGAGAAAGCAGGACTGATCAAGCTGGCGAGAGAGGAAGCGGAGTGGCTTTTCAGCAGCAGTGCCCCGGCTGTGATCAGTGCTTTATTGCCCCAGCGGCCGGATGTGCTGGTGACCGATGGAGGACAACCTGTGTGTTGGTGCATGGCCGGTCATTGCGGTTCGATGCCGGTTCTGGCGCCGACTCAGATTGTTGATACCACTGGAGCTGGAGACGCATTCACGGCAGGACTGCTGCATCAACTGGTGAAACTCACCCCTTCAACAGGCCAGCCACTTCAGCTCAGTGCAGCGGTTGTTGAACAGGTTGTGCGCTACGCGGCAGCCTGTGGTGCACTCGTCTGTTCCGGTGCCGGAGCGATCGATCCACAGCCCCTGCCCAGCATGGTGGCGGAGTTTCTCGACCAGCTCGATTGCTGATGGTTCCCTGGCCTGACGATCACTTCATCCAAAAGGCTCTCAGCTAGGAGTTGTTCGGCCGCGTCTCTTCAGGATTGCCTGTCGGCCGCCGTCATCCCAGTGAGTCAGTTTCAGCCGCCAGGCATCCGGAAGCTTCAGGCTGAGTCGTTCAGCCCATTCCACGACCAGGATGGCGCCGATCCCCAGTGCTTCCTCCTCTTCCTGCAGGAACAGGTCATTGGCAGCGGCGGGAAGTTCCAGTCGGTACAGATCCAGGTGAACAAGCGGTGGTTTGCCCTGTGGGTAGTGCTGAGACAGGGCGAAGGTTGGGCTGGTGATCGGTTCCTCGATACCTGCCGCGGAGGCCAGGCCCTGCACCAATGAGGTTTTCCCAGCTCCAAGCGTGCCCTCAAGCAGCAGCAGCGATGGACGCTCAGGCTGTTGCAGCAGATATCTGCCCAGGGCTCGTGTGGCTTCCAGATCCTTCAGGATCCAGCTCTGATCAGTAGATTGATTGTCAAGCGAGCCCGAAGCCTCGGCGTCTCCGCAGATATTCAACTCCACATTCCATTAGGGAGCACACAAACCATGGTGGCAGCGCCCACGTCCGCGGCTGAGCTGAAGCTTGGCGTCGATTGCGTCATCGCCGATATCAAACAGGCCGATTTCGGTCGCAAGGAACTCGACATCGCCGAGACCGAGATGCCTGGCCTGATGGCACTGCGTGAGAAATACGGCAGTGAAAAGCCTCTGAAGGGCGCTCGCATCGCCGGTTCACTGCACATGACGATCCAGACCGCGGTTCTGATCGAAACCCTGGTTGAACTCGGTGCTGATGTGCGTTGGGCCTCATGCAACATCTTCTCCACGCAGGATCATGCCGCCGCCGCCATTGCTGCGCAGGGCATTCCAGTGTTTGCCGTCAAGGGCGAAACACTTGAGGAATACTGGGAATACACCCATCGCATTCTCGAGTGGGGCGATGGTGGTTCACCCAACATGATCCTGGACGACGGCGGCGACGCCACCGGACTGGTGATGCTTGGCAGCAAGGCTGAACAGGACATCACTGTTCTCGACAACCCCTCGAATGAGGAAGAGACCTATCTGTTCGCTTCTATCAAGAAGAAGCTTGCTCAGGACTCCAGTTTCTACAGCCGCACCAAAGCTCAGATCCAGGGTGTGACAGAGGAGACCACCACGGGTGTGGCGCGTCTCTACAAAATGCAGAAGAGCGGGGAACTGCCCTTCCCTGCAATCAACGTCAACGATTCGGTCACCAAGAGCAAATTCGACAATCTCTACGGTTGTCGCGAATCACTGGTCGACAGCATCAAGCGCGCCACCGACGTCATGGTGGCCGGAAAGCAGGCACTGGTGATCGGCTACGGCGATGTCGGCAAGGGCTCTGCCCAGTCACTGCGTGGACTTGGTGCCACGGTCTGCATCGCTGAGGTCGATCCAATCTGTGCTCTGCAGGCCGCCATGGAGGGCTATCGCGTTGTTCGTCTTGAGGACGTGGTTGAAGAGATGGATATCTTCGTGACTGCAACCGGTAACTATCAGGTGATTCGCAATGAGCACCTGGTGAAAATGAAGGATGAGGCGATCGTCTGCAACATCGGTCATTTCGACAATGAAATCGATGTCGCCTCGCTCAAGGACTATGAGTGGGAGAACATCAAGCCGCAGGTCGATCACATCACCCTGCCCAGCGG
>CAYWOE010000226.1:0-2242 GCA_964459855.1 uncultured Synechococcus sp.
GAAAGAAATGTATTTGAGAATCAGAATCAGCAGCGCTGATGCGCTGTTGAGGTTCGCTCTGGTCGGCCTCTGCCCGAGTGCATGTGTGCGGGCTCCGCCTCGGCCGGAGCTGATGTTGCGTAATGTGAAGAGGTTCCGGGCTGGATTCGGCCCGCAGCTCACGGCCATCCCCATGACCTCCTATCCCTTCGGTGCTGACAGAACCGAGCTGGAAAAAGCCTTTTCGCTGCCTTCCGTGTCGCCTGCCGCTGCTGCGGAGCCGGGCGCCGAGGGCTCCCGGTTCAGTGAGTCCGAGCGTGCGGTGGCGCTGTTTGAGCATCCAGACCACTGACCCGCCAATGCAAGGAGGGGGGATGTCTGATCAGCTCAGCCTGCAGGAGATCGACCGGGTGATCGAAATGGCCTGGGAGGATCGCACCACGTTCGAGGCGATTGAGTTTCAGTTCGGGTTGTCCGAGGCCGAGGTGATTGCGCTGATGCGTTCCGAGTTGAAATCAGGTTCCTTCCGCGCCTGGCGGAAGCGGGTGAGCGGGCGCCGCACCAAGCACGGCAGCACCAGCAGCTCGGATCGGTTCCGGGCGGCCTGCCACAAGTGACATGACCACCTCCGGATCACGATCCAGGCGCAGTGTGCTGATCACCGGCGCCTCCAGCGGCATCGGTCTGGCGACAGCTCATCAGCTGCTCAGCCGTGGCTGGCGGGTCTTCGCTGCCGCCAGGCGGCAGGATGCCATGGAGCCGCTGCTCAGTCGCGGTGCCCGGGTGCTGCCCCTCGACATCGCCGAGGAGGCCTCCAGGCAAGAGCTGGCTGATCGGATCAACGGTGAGGTGGGAGCTCTCGACGCCCTGGTCAACAACGCCGGCTACGGCGAAACCGGTCCGGTGGAGACCATGCCCGTCGAGCGTGCACGGGCCATGTTCGAGGTCAATCTGTTCGGGCTGATCAACCTCACCCAGCTGTTGCTGCCGCCGATGCGCGAGCGGCGTCGGGGTTGCATCGTCAACATGTCGTCGATCGCCGGGCGTTTCGTCACGCCAGGAGCCGGTTGGTACGGCGCCAGCAAGCATGCACTTGAAGGCATCAGTGATGCCCTGCGCATGGAGCTGCACGACTTCGGAGTGAAGGTGGTGTTGCTGGAGCCGGGGCTGATCCGCACCGGCTTTGAAGGCGTGAGCGCCACGTCGCTGCAGCAGCAGCTGTCCGATCCGGTGTGGGGACCGATGATGCGGCGTGTTGCGGCCGGCTGGGCTGAGGGATTCGGTCGTGGATCCTCACCGGAACTGGTTGCCCGCACCATCGCCTCGGTTCTGGAGACATCCAGCCCGAAACCTCGCTATCGCTGCGGCAGTGCATCGGAGTCACTGGTGCTGCAGCGCTTCATCCCCACCCGGCTCTGGGATGCGCTGGTGCGCCAGCGCATGCTCGGTTGATCCGGCTCAGGCGGTGACTGGTTGCAGCATCGATGGAGACACCAGCTGGAAGCCGGCATCCTTGATCTTCCGGTTTGACACGCGTGCATTCATGCCGCGATCGTTCGGCGAGCTGGTGTGGTTCCAGAGCACCGGAGGAAGTCCCTCCTGATCGCAGATCAGGGTGGACAGCTCCCTCCTGCTGAGCTGCATGTCGTCCACCAGGTTGTAGATGCCGGAGAGCCTGCGATCGCAGGCGAACTGAACGCCCCTGGCGATGTCGACGAGGCTGCTCCAGGCGTTGATGGCATTGCCGTTCTTGGGCACCTGCTGGCCGGCGGCCTCGCGGATCATGCCCACCATGTCGCGACCGGGGCCGTAGATCCCGCCCAGTCTCAGAACGCAGATCGAGGTGTCGGGTCGATCGATGTCGAGCATCAGTTCCTCGGCGGTCGCCAGCATGCTGTTCACAGGCGAACCGGTGTCGAGCGCTGCGCCTTCATTCACCTCCTCTCCACGCTGGTCTCCATACACGCTGACGCTGCTGATGTAGGTGATGTGCAGTGGCTGAGTGCTGTCGCGGCGGCGCAGTGCAGCGGCGAGACTGCGCATGCCGCGTTCGAACACATCGCCATAGGCTTCGTTCCGGCGGGTCGGCGCCACGCTGATCAATAGCCCCTGCAGATCAGCGAGGAAGGACAGGTCCGGGTCGGCATCGTTGATATCCAGCTGCCGCACGTCCTTGATCAGGCGCTGCAGTTCGCGCACGTTTTCAGGCGATCGGGTGGTGGCGGTGACGTTGTGGCCCGCTCGCTGCATGCGCATGGCCACA
>CAYWOE010000227.1:0-2232 GCA_964459855.1 uncultured Synechococcus sp.
GGCAGGCCTGATCGTGCATCAGGGTGTTGGCTTCGCAGGCTTCGGATTGCGTGAATCCCCAGTGCATCGGCAGAAAAACGGAGCCCCTGCGAATCCGATCGGTGACGCAGACGCGTGCGGTGAGCGTTCCTCGCCTGGAGGTGATCGCCGCCAGGCCTTCATCCTCGATGGCAAATCGTTCGGCATCCCCGGGATGAATTTCCAGGCGGGGTTCCGGGTGCATGCTGTTCAGCCGTTTCACTTTTCCGGTGCGCGTCATCGTGTGCCACTGACCGAGATAGCGACCAACGGTGAGCACCAACGGGTAGATCTCACAGGGCGGTTCCGCGAGTCCGAGAGGCGCATCTGCCTGAAAGCGGGCGCGACCGTTGGCGGTTGGGAATCGTTTGCCGACGTATAGACGTTTGGCTGCCTGGGTTGGTTTGTGACCTTCGGCAAATGGCCACTGCTGGGGCCCGTGTGTCGCCAGCAGTTCGTGGCTCAGGCCTGAAACATCACACACCCGACCTTTGCTGAGAGCTGCGAATTCGCTGTACACCTCTGCTGAATCGGTATATGTGAATTGATCGACGAAACCCAGTCGACGTCCCAGCTCCGCAAAGACCTCCCAGTCGGGTCGGCTGTCGCCATGCGGTGGTCTGAATTTTGGGCAGAGCGTCACACGACGTTCCGAATTGGTCATGGCTCCCGACTTTTCGCTCCATTGCGATGCGGGCAGCAGAAGATGGGCATAGTGAGATGTTTCAGTGTCGGCATAGGCTTCGCTCACCACCACGAGGGGGCAGCGTTCCATGGCTGCCTTCACCCTCTCCAGGTCAGGCATGCTGACAAGGGGGTTTGTGGCAGCGACCCACCAGAGATCCAGTTCACCCCGTTCCATCGCCTCCACCTGCTGCCAGGCGCTCAGACCTGGTTCCGCAGAGATCGATCCTGAGGCAAATTCCCAGGCCTGCTCCACCTCGGTTCGATGTTCCGGGTTCGTCACAAGCCTGTAGCCCGGAAGCAGGTGAGCCAGGCCTCCGGCTTCGCGGCCACCCATGGCGTTGGGCTGGCCTGTCAGTGAAAACGGTCCGGCACCAGGCTTGCCGATCTCACCGGTGAGCAGATGCAGATTGATCAGTCCACTCACCACGGCAGTGCCTTCCCTGCGTTGGTTCACACCCATCGACCACAGGCTGAGTACTCCTTCTCTGCGACTCCACAGTCTTCCGACGTCGCGTAGTTCCTGTTCAGTGATTCCGCAGAGTGATGCGGTTTCATCTGCTGTCCAGGAATTGATGGTTCTGGCGTAGTCGGAGAATCCCTCGGTCGCGGCGTCGATGAAATCACTGTCGAAGCCGTTGTCTTCGATGATGAGCCGAGCAAGACCATGCAGCAGGGCGAGATCGGTGCCCGGGGCGATTGCAAGATGGTGATCGGCGATTTTGGCTGTGTCGGTGCAGCGTGGGTCCACCACCACGATGGTGAGGCCTTTGGGATCCCGTTTCTTGCGTTTGAGCAGTCGCTGGAACAGCACGGGGTGGCACTCGGCGGTGTTCGTGCCGATCAGGAATGCCACTGAACAGTGATCGAGATCCTCGTAGCAACAGGGTGGACCGTCTGAGCCGAGGCTGCGGGTGTAACCGGCCACCGCGGAACTCATGCAAAGGCGTGAATTGGCATCGAAATTGTTGGTTCCCAGGGCTCCCTTCAGGAGTTTCTGGGCCATGTAGTAGTCCTCAGTGTGGAACTGGCCGGACCCATACATGGCGATGGCATCGGCACCTTTTCCATTGAGAGTGCTGCGAATCCTCCCTGTCAGCAGATCAAAGGCACTGTCCCAGCTGATCGGTTGAAAATTGTCGTTGAAGGTCGGTCGGTAGAGAGGTTGGCTGAGTCTTCCCTTGGCCAACGTCTCTCCGACCGTGGCGCCTTTGATGCAGACCTGTCCCAGGTTTGATGGATGGTGTTTGTTGCCGCGTGCGGTCCACATCGGGTTGCCTTCGGCATCCCGTTTCACGGATTTTCCAGCCTCTCCCGGGGGCATCAGTTCCAGACCGCAGCCCACCCCGCAGTACGGACACTGACTTTGAATGCTCACGCAGGGACTGGTCATGAGAGGAGTCCGATGGAATGAGAGATCCCCGGTGCGGAGAGCACCGGGGATGGTGTGCCTCAGTGGGCAGGGCTGATGGATCAGCGAGCCATCGCTGCAGCCGATGGCGACTCGCTTTCGCCCTCATGCAGTTCATC
>CAYWOE010000228.1:0-2220 GCA_964459855.1 uncultured Synechococcus sp.
CGATCTATGAGGCGGAAGCGGCGGACCTGATCGACAACAACCTGCCTGCTCCTGCACTGGATTTCGTTCTCAAGTGCAGCCACACTTTCAATCTGCTCGAGGCTCGAGGCGTGATCTCGGTGACCGAGCGCACGGCCACCATCGGTCGCATCCGCAACCTGGCGCGCAGGGTTGCCGAAGCCTGGCTTGCAGAACGCGAGGCACTGGGTTTCCCGCTGCTGGAACAACCGGCTGCCGCTGCTGCCTGAGATCCAGGGGAATCCTTGCAGCAGCTCTGATTGTGCTGAATGAAGCCGGTCTTCGCTGCCGGGCTCCTGGTGCTGCTTGCCTGCATCGGTGCAGCCTGCGCGCGCACCGCAGCGCAATGGCTCAGCTTTGTGATTCTTCTGGTCATTGGCTTCGCTCTCGGGGGGCGAGCGTGTCGCTGGCCGCGAAGGGCCATGGCTTCTCTTGCGCTGATTCTCTGTCTGGTGTGTGTTCGCTGCGCGACTGGGGCTGTGCCGCAGCCTCAGCCGGATGATCCCAGCCTGCTCCTGCCCGCAGATCAGGCTGTCACCCCTGTTCAGCTGGTTGGGCGCGTTCGTGCGGATGCTGCGGTGAGAAGCGGTCGTTGCCGAACCCTGCTGGATGTCAGCAGTCTCAACGGCCGTATCAGTCGAGGACGTACGGAGCTGACGCTCGAGCCTTGCAGGACTCCTTTGCAGACAGGCACTTGGATCGAGGCTGAGGGCATCATGCGGCGCCCGCAGTCTGCGCCACACCCGGCGCTGCCTGGTGATGATCTGCGCCTGGCACTGAAAGGCAGCTGGAGTCGTCTAAGCGCTGATGCCATCCGGGTGTTGCGGCAGGACCGGACGCCGCTGGCCGATGCACGCCGAACCATTGCTCAGCGTTTCCTCGCTGCGGCAGGACCGCGGGAAGGTGGTCTGCTGGCGGCTCTTGTGTTGGGCGGAGCTCAGGTGCCCCTTCCGCAAAGCCTGCGCGATGGATTCCGGGTGGCAGGTCTCTCCCATGCCCTGGCGGCCTCCGGTTTTCATCTGTCCGTGCTGCTGGGCAGCACACTGGCCTGCACACGGGGGCGGTCTGGGTGGCTGCGTCTGGCTGCCGGCAGTGGCGCCATGGCCCTGTTTCTTGCCCTTGCTGGGCCGCAACCGTCAGTGGTGCGCGCGGTGTTGATGGGTGCGGCGATGCTGCTGATCGGGGAAAGCGGACATCGCGGTCGTCCCCTGGGGGCGCTTCTGCTCACTCTGCTGCTGATGCTTCTGGCGCATCCGGCCTGGGGGCGTTCCATCGGCTTTCAGCTCAGTGCAGCAGCCACGGCCGGTCTGCTGATTTCTGCCGGACCCCTGGAGCGGCGGATTTTCCAGTATCTGCCCAGGCCATTGAATCGACTGGCTCCCGCACTTTCGATTCCTCTTGCCGCTTTGTTCTGGACCCTGCCACTGCAATTGCTTCATTTCGGCGCTGCGCCTGTTTATGCCGTGCTCAGCAACCTGCTAGCAGCTCCGTTGCTTGCTCCCCTCACACTCTTTGCCATGGCACTGGCTGTGATGGTTCTGCTGCTGCCGCTGGAAGTGAGTTCCATGGTTCTGCCCTGGTTGATCTGGCCGGTGCAGAAGCTGAGCTGGTTGCTGATCAAACTTGTGGAATGGATCAGCCAATGGCCCTGGGCTCAGCTGCTCACAGGTCCGGTACATCCCTCGCTTGTGCTGTTGCTGTCTCTGGCATTGGTGCCCTGGCTCCTGCCTGCTTCGGCACGTTGGCGCGGCCTGTCGATGTTGATGATGCTGCTGCTGGTCTGCGTGCAGATCTGCTTTCAGCTGCGCGATGACCTGGTTCGTGTGGAGCAGTGGGGACGCCAGTGGTTGGTGCTTCGGCACCGAGGCCGGGCAGCCATGGTCAGCAGCCATGGCGATGAACTCAGCTGCCGCATTGCAAAACGTCTGACTCATGGGCTCGGCCATCAGCGCCTGGACTGGATCGCGGTCCTTGATCCTGTGGGCGTCGATCAACAGAACTGTTGGATCTCCCTGGCGCACACCCTGCAAGCGGAACAGAGAGGACAACTGCCTCTGACTCCCGGTCAGCGTCTTCAGAGTGATGGACTGAGTGTCGGTGTTGCCGATCACCGCGGTCGCATGCTGGATGTTCGTTTCGGGGCCAAGGTCAAACATCTGCGCCGCAGAGATTTGCGTCCCCACCTGCCTGAGCGTTCCGGCG
>CAYWOE010000229.1:0-2207 GCA_964459855.1 uncultured Synechococcus sp.
AGCCAGGGAGATACGAAACGAAACGGTTTCGTATTTGGAGCCTAAAGCACGGATCCATCACCCGACCATGTGACCATTGTGACGGACGACGGTTCTAGCTGGAAAAGCCCCTCCTTGCGGACCCACCACGAATCCGCAGCGCGACAGCCATCAACACTGTTTGGCTTCAGCCGTGACCGGTCCGATGAGCAGAGTCATGTGCAGCAGCAGGTGATACAGGCAACAACCCAGTCAGAGCCTTGATTGGCATCAATTCATGCATTCCAGTGACTCAAACAGAGGAGCAACTGGCTCCGATCAGCTGCTGCCTGCCGGGACCGGGAAAAACCACAGAACGTTCAACCCATGCGCCGTGCGTCCGGGAGCACTCACGCTTGCGCAGCAGGCGTGAGCCAAGTCAGTTGCCCCGATCCCGTGGCATGGTGAAAAGATCTTCCTGATTCCATGGGCGCTTCAACTCAGGCTCCCACTCGTGAAGCGACGCTCACCCTGCTTCTGCGGCAGGGTGAGATCAGCGCTTCTGCTCTGGCGGAGGAACTGGGAATCTCCGTCCAGGCGATGCGCCGTCATCTGCGCACGCTGGAGGAAGAAGGGCTTGTTGAAGCGAGCCTGATCCCCGCCGGACCAGGCAGACCCTCCAACCAGTGGAGGCTCACTCAACAAGGACACCAGCACTTTCCAGACGGCAGTGACACCTTCGCGCTGAACCTGCTGGAGTCGATGGCTGCCAGTCTTCCGCCAGAGACCCTGGCGACGCTGCTCGAGCGCCAGGCGCACGACAAAGCGCGCCAGTACCGACACCAGGTGGGCGATGGTCCCCTCGAGCAGCGAATCAGCAGGCTTGTGAGCCTGCGCAGCCAGGAGGGTTACGTGAGTGAGATGGTTCCAGCCGAGAATGGACGCGGCTGGTGCATCAACGAATTTCACTGTTCCGTTCAGAGAATCGCTGAAGAGTTTCCGGCTGTCTGCGATCAGGAGCTGCGACTGATCCGGATGACATTCCCCGACTGTGAGGTGGAGCGGGTGCACTGGAGACTGGAGTCCGGACATTCCTGCGGCTTTCAGATCAGTCCCTCAAGTCCATCCGGCAGCTCTTTCGAGAGTCTCCAATCGGGAAACAACCCGTGAGCATGGATCCATCGCCGCTGGCAGGACCGCTGGACCGGCAGCAGATCGAACGCATCGAAGCCACTCTTCTACCCGTGGTCGACCGCCATCTTCTGCGGCTGCAGGCCCACTGCCTGGTGACGTTTCAGCAGATCGCCATGCCAATCCAAGAAGGACCTCTGCCGACGCGGGATCGCTGGCAGGAATGGTGCGACCAACAGCCCCAGCTTGCCGATGACACTGAATTCAGCGAGCAGCTGATGATGCAGTTCACCGTGATTGCCGGCCAGCTGGAGGAGCTCGCCGGAAAACTGAATCGGACCCCGCTTGAACTTGAGCTGGGCGATCTGATCCAGCATGCCGAAACGAACAGCCGTGATCGCTTGGCGGACGCGAACTGAAAAAACCTCTGCTGCAACAGCCCACGGATCACGAACCGGTCACCGTCCTGCGATCATCCAGAGCAGACCGTCCACAGCCGATGACCCTGGACATCCCCGATGCGCCGACATTCTTCCGTCTGAGCTGCGGAAGCTGGCGTTCCCAGCGGAGCGTGCATCACCTGCTGCACCGTCGCACTGAGGCAGGCGGTTCGCTGATCGTTGTCGAAGACCTTGAATTGAATGATGAACGCCTGCTGGCGATGGCCCGGCAGCACGATCAGGATCCCGGCCTGATCATCGGTGGCAGCCATGTGCGCTGGAGCGCCTCAATGGCCTGGGATCGGGAAGGCGATGCCCATGACGGTGAAACCTGCTTCGCCTTGATCGGAGACGGTGAATCCGCGCGCTCCGGGACCATGCTCAGGGATCAGGGATATGCGGAGAAAGCGCCTGCAACATCCACCTTCAGCATGGACGACAGAGATGGACTGGTTCTCTGCACGAGCTACGAAATGATGACCGTCTGGGAGCGCTTCAGCTTCTCCGGTCCGGATGTGCGCGTTCGCTCCAGCACCGTCGAAGGCCTGTCCAACAACGCATCCTTCTGCGTTGAGACCAGACTCAAAAGCGAGGGCTCGATCACCGGCTCCAAAGCCACATCAGCACTGGTATCACCCTTCGGATGGTGAGTGTCCTCTGTTACGGACTGTGAGTAGG
>CAYWOE010000230.1:0-2164 GCA_964459855.1 uncultured Synechococcus sp.
CCCTGCCGCTCTCCAGCGTTCGCCAGGCGGAACAACAGGACCGTTTCCCTGATGGCGGCGAGCTCGACACGCTGATCACGTTCTTCCGCAGCGGCAACGACCGTCTGGAAGCCTCGAGGATCATCGCCGCCAGTGCGGAGGCGATTGTTGCTCGTGCTGCCAACAGGATCTTCGTCGGAGGAACTCCGCTTTCCTTCCTTGAAGCCCCGCTCAGCACAGGCGAGGTTGCTCAGGCGGTGGATGCCGCTCCGCTCGCATCTGACCAGGCCGCTTTCGAACAGTCCGTGCGCACCTTCACCGGTGAGAGCGGTGTGACCCAGCGGGGCAATTTCTTCACGCGTCTGTTCGACATCGGTGGCGGTGATGCCGATGTGCGGGTGGTTCTGCCGACTGGATTCACAGCCATCAGTGTGGCCAAGTACGGCCCGGCATTCATGCGTAAGTCCGTTCGGGACCTGGGCTGGTTCCTTCGCTACGTGGGCTATGCGCTGGTCGCCGGTGACCCGAGCATCCTCGCGGTGAACACGCGCGGACTGCGCGACATCCTTCTCAAGAATTGTTCGCTGACAGCCACGAATGTGGCTCTTCAGGAAATGCGTGCAGCCTGCGCCGAGCTGCTGCGGGAAAGCCCTGAAGCTCGACGGCTCACCATCGACTGCTTCAACGTTCTGCTCAAGGAGCTTGCCGTTGCCACACCCTCCACAAAACAGAAGCTTGGCAGTCGTGTCAGTCAGGGGCTGCAGCTCCCGGCGATCTACGCCCTGGCCTCGGAGACCGCGCAACGGTTCGAAATGCGCCCCGGTCTGTCTGGTGCAGAAAAATCTGAAGTGATCCGCGCCGCCTACAGGCAGGTCTTCGAGCGCGACATCGCCAAGGGCTACTCACAGACCCCCTGCCGTTCGGAAGCCAGTCAGCTGGTTCAGGGCAAGATCTCAATGCGGGAATTCATCCGCGCACTGGGCAGGAGCAAGGAATACCGGAATCAGTTCTACGGCCCGTTCGTCAACAGCCGTGTTGTGGAGCTGGCTTATCGCCACTTTCTCGGACGCGGTGTCAGTTCGCTCGAGGAATTCCGCAAGGCGTTTTCAATCGTCAGCGACCAGGGACTGAATGGTCTCGTTGACGTGATTGTGAATAGCGGCGAATACGCCCAGACCTTCGGAGAGGAGACCGTTCCCTATCTGCGCGATCTGGGTGAGGAGGCTCAGGAAAGCGCCGGCTGGGGTTCCAACCGTCGACTCTTCCGCTTCAGCGCACCTTTCGAGGGTGCACCTCAATACGTGACGCTGTATGCCTCATACAGGCAACCACTGGCTGATCAGCATGCCTACGGCGGCGGCAACGACCCCGTCGGCAATCAGTACGGTGCGATTTTCCCTTCGGGCACGGCTTCGGTGTCGACCCGTCCTGCACCCTTCAGCTACGACACCCGCCGCCTGCTGGTGAGCAATGGAATGGCTCAGCCGGGACAAATGGACAGTCCCCAGTTCCGGGGCAGCCGTCCCCGCAAGGTGGGACCGCGGGTGATGCGTCTCCAGCAGATCGCAACCGGTGGTGCAGCCTTGCCCCGCCGCAGCGGTCAGCCAAGTGTCCGGAACACTGAATCCTCAACCCAGGCGGTGATCAAGGCGGTGTACGTGCAGGTGCTCGGCAACAGCGGCTACGACGGAGAACGACTCGGATCCGAGGAAGCCCGCCTGGAGAACGGAGACATCAGTCTTCGCGACTTCATCCGCAGCGTGGCCCGTTCGGATGCCTTCCGCCGTCGTTACTGGGAAGGCCTCTACATCGCCAAATCGATCGAAGTCATGCATCGCCGTCTGCTGGGCAGGCCCACGTTCGGTCGCTGGGAGATCGACGCTCTCTTCGACACCGCGGCGCGTCGTGGGTTCTACGGCCTTGTTGATGCACTGATCGACAGCAAGGACTACAACGACTGCTTCGGAGAAGACACGGTTCCCTATGAGCGTTTCATCACTCCCAGCGATCTGAACACCCGTCGCGCGCCTGCATTGCGCAGAGCACTGGATCCCTCGATCGGAGCCAGCGTCAACGTGTCGATGGCTCCCAGACCCGAAGCCATCCGTGGCGAATCGCTGCGCACCACCGGTGACATCACCAGACGCAACATTGCTGATCAGAGTCCTCGCAGGATCTCCGGCGG
>CAYWOE010000231.1:0-2152 GCA_964459855.1 uncultured Synechococcus sp.
TCCGTCCGGTCGGCAAGGTCGTGGAAGAACGTGAGGGCTTCATCTCCACAAGCCTCGCTGATGCCAAGCAGAAGCTTGAGCAAGTTCAGCGTCTAGAGGCTGAACTCACCGAACAACTCCGCGGCGCTCGTCAGGCTGCTCAGGCCGCGATCCTCGAAGCTGAGCAGGAGGTTGACAGTCTCTATCGCGAAGCCATCGCGACGACCGAAGCCGATGCCAATCGCACGAGGGAGCAAGCCCGCCGTGAGATCGAGGCCCAGCGTGAGCAGGCTCAGTCTCAGCTCATGGGCAAGGTCGATGAGTTCAGCGCCAAGATCATTCAACGTCTGCTGGCGGTCTCATGATGTTTTCTGTCACGTTGCTCGCAGCTGAGGGTGGTTTCGCGATCAACCTCAATCCCCTTGAGACCAACCTGATCAATCTGGTCATCGTCATCGGGCTGCTGTTCTATTTCCTCAAGGGATTTCTCGGTGGAATTCTCGAGCGTCGCCGTGAATCGATCCTCAAGGAATTGAATGATGCGGAATCCCGGCTGACAAAAGCCACCTCAGATCTGAGCAAGGCTCAGGCCGATCTCGATTCAGCCAAGGAAAAAGCGGAGAAGATCCGCGCCGACGGCAAAGCCAGAGCAGAGGCCATCAGAGCCGACGGTGAGAAACGCACCATCGAGGCCATGGCAGCACTCAAGCAGGATGCACTTGCTGATCTCAGTGCCGAGGGAGCCAGACTCACCGAACAGCTTCGGCGTGAAGCGGCCCTGGCTGCCATCGACAAAGTTCTGGCTGACCTGCCCGGACGTCTGGATGATGCGGCGCAAGCCCGTCTGATCGACGCCTCCATCAACAATCTGGAGGATGCCTGATGCCCCTTCTCAACACCCTGGCAACCCCCTACGCGGAAGCGTTGCTGCAGGTCACCAATGCCCGTAATGAGTCCGAGGACGTGGCGTCCCAGTGCAAGGAACTCCTTGCTCTCTGGGACAGCAGCGACTCTCTGCGAGACGCCATGACGTCTCCGGTGCTGGAACCCACGGCCAAGAAGAAAGCACTCGAGCAACTTCTGAGCGAGCAGATTCAGCCCTCTCTGCTGAATCTGCTCAAGGTTCTTGCTGATCGTCAGCGTCTCACTGCTTTTGATGCCGTCATGGGTCGGTATCTGGAGCTTTATCGGGAATCCCGCAACATCTCACTGGCGCATGTCCGCTCAGCCAAGGCCCTCACCGACACCCAGAAGGCTTCCCTGACCACCAAGGTTCAGTCCATGGTCGGCAGCGGGTCTGTGGAAATCGATCTCACGATTGATCCGACCCTGATCGGGGGCTTTGTGATCAATGTGGGCTCCCAGGTCATCGACGCTAGCCTTTCCGGCCAGGTCCGGCGACTCGGTCTTTCGCTCGCCAAGGCGAGCTGACCATACTTTTCACCCTTCAGATTTTTCTCCTACTCCCCGTCAAAGGGTTTACCAGCCATGGTTTCCATCCGTCCCGACGAGATCAGCGCGATCCTCAAGCAGCAGATCGAGGACTACGACAAGTCTGTTTCCGTCAGCAACGTCGGTTCCGTTCTGCAGGTGGGTGATGGCATCGCCCGTGTCTACGGCCTTCAGGAAGTCATGGCCGGCGAACTCGTTGAATTCGAGGACGGCACCGAAGGCATCGCCCTCAACCTCGAAGACGACAATGTCGGCGCTGTGCTGATGGGTGAAGGCCTCGGCATCCAGGAGGGCAGCACTGTCCGCGCCACCGGCAAGATCGCTTCGGTTCCCGTCGGAGATGCCCTGCTCGGCCGGGTTGTGAATTCCCTGGGAGTTCCTCTGGACGGCAAGGGTGATCTGGCAACAAACGAGACGCGTCTGATCGAGTCTCCCGCCCCAGGCATCATTCAGCGCAAGTCAGTGCATGAGCCGATGCAGACCGGCATCACCGCGATCGACGCGATGATTCCCATCGGGCGTGGCCAGCGTGAGCTGATCATCGGTGACCGTCAGACCGGCAAGTCGGCCATTGCGATCGACACCATCCTGAATCAGGCCGACCAGGACGTGATCTGTGTGTATGTGGCCATTGGTCAGAAAGCCGCGTCCGTGGCACAGGTCACTGAGGTTCTGCGTGAGCGCGGAGCTCTGGACTACACCGTGATCGTTGCTGCAAACG
>CAYWOE010000232.1:0-2148 GCA_964459855.1 uncultured Synechococcus sp.
TCTGAAGACGACGCAGAACTCCATTGATCATGCGACGGCCCTGTTCATCGCTGTAACGATTGGCAAGCTCCACGGCTTCACTGCAGGCCACCGAAGCGGGCGTGTTCATGGAACGGAGATCAACCACTGCCAGTCGCAGGATGTCGCGATCGATCCGAGGAAGCCGGCTGAGTCTCCAGCCTTCCATGACGCCGTCCAGCTGCTCATCGATGCGCTCCCGGGACTTGAGCACGAGCTGAATTCGGAGCATGGCCTCTTCACGAACCTGTCTCTGATCAGCAAGCGCCAGCAACCGGGGCAGCTCAAGGCTGGCCGACAAACCGTTGAGAACCTGTTCCGCGCCTGTCAGCGTTTCGCGCAGATGACTGCGCACCGAAGCCATATCGCCGGAGGCGCTGCCGTCCTGCAGTTCACTGTCGAGAAGAGACTGCTGGGCCTTTTCCAGATCAGAGGCACAGTGATCAAGAACCTCACGCCAGTGCTGCATCAGGCTGTCGAGAGCTCTCTGAAGCAATGTCTCCAGATTGTCTTCCACAGCTGAAGAACGCTCTCGTTCTGCGCACTGGCCAAGCACGAACAATGCGAGCTCACGGGAGAGGGTTCGGGTCTGCATGAAGTCGAGAAGTATCGAACGACTCAGGACGACGAGGGTGCCACAGACGCTCTGAGCTGGGCGATCAGGCTGGAAAAACTGCGATTCACAGGTGCTTCACGTTCATCAGGATTCACGATGCCAGCGGAAATGATGGTTCTGAAGGCATCCTCAACGGAAATATCCAGTTCTCTGACGGATGCCTCGGGAACAAGGGTGTACCACCCCGTCGTGGGATTGGGAGCCGTGGGGATGAACACACTGAGCAGGTTCTCTCCCAGATCTGACTGCAGAGAGGGTCCTACTTGTCCTGTCACAAAACCAACGCTGTAGAGACCCTCACGCGGATACTCCACCAGCACAACGCGTCGAAACCGACGTGAGTTGTCACGGAGAAAGGTTTCCAGAAGCTGCTTGAGCGTTTTGTAGACGGAACCGGCGAGAGGAATCCGCTGCAGAGTGCCTTCACCGAACTCAAGCAGCCAGCGACCGACGATGTTCCGCGCCATCAGGCCGATCAACAGAATTCCCATCAAGGGAACAGTCAGTCCCAGCGCCAGGTTGATCAGATCCTGAAGCAGAGGATTGAGATTGATGAATGGGTTGAACTGTTTCGGTATCGATGTCACAAACGCCAGCACGAATCGGCTGACGATTGTGGAAAGCCAAATGGTGGTGGCAAGCGGAATGACCACCAGAAGACCCGCGATCAGATCGTTCTTGAGATCATTCTGAAGCCTGGCGCCGAGCGGCAGGTCAGGTCTTGGGTTGGACTGAACCAAGGAACGCCGGGGGCCTGTAGCCAACGAGTCCCACCAACTTAACCAGCGGTCAGAGAACAGCGCCGAGCGCCAGCAGGACCAGTGCCACTGCCAGGACGACCGCACTGATGGTGCCTCCGAAGAAACGCTGATTGACCGTCAGATCACGCTGGCGTTCCGCCTGCTGGATCTGCTCGCTCATCTGCGACAACTGCTTGTCGATGAATTTCTGAGCGGCCTGGATCTTGTCCTCTTCCGAGGCATCAGCGGGAAGTTGACCGGCCTGGGCCAACTGCTCACCCATGATCTTGGCTGTTTCGGGATTGGCCGACTGCTGACGTGCCATCTCAAGCTGACTGCGTCTTTGCTCAAGGCTCTGATCAGCTTCTCCGATCAGAGCTTGATTGCCTGTGATTCCAAGGGGGATGACAGCGATCATGACCACGGCCAGCACTGCGGAGATCACGCAGACAACCCAGCGAATCGGTGTTCGGATCTGCTGGGGGTGATCCAGACGGGAGCCCATCAGCATCAGCAACAATCCGATGAACCCCATCGGCGTCTGATTTACAAGACGCTCTATCAGCAGTTGCTGGAAAACACCGTCACTCCAGTCCGCTGCACTGAGCACAACCCCGATCTGCAAGGCGAGCAGGAGCACCAACGTGATTCCCAGCCAGCGCAGCAAATGCGCAAGTCGGAAAGAGGTCCCGGGGGAAGCTGACACGGCACGATGCCTGAAGGAGCCCAACTTTAAGGTCAGCTTTTTGAATGTTCCAGCCAACGTTGCAGAGC
>CAYWOE010000233.1:0-2133 GCA_964459855.1 uncultured Synechococcus sp.
TGCCGGCCGAACCGGTCACAGCCACCACACCGGCAGACAGCTGACGCCTGTGCAGGGTGGCCAGCTGCTGATAGGCCCAGAGGGTGTTGTCGACCCGCCAGTGCAGCAGGCCAGCAGGCAGGGGATGGCTCCAGTCCGTGGCCACAACAGCGGCCTGCGCACCGAGTTCCGCAGCCTGGTTCAGAAACGTGTGGCCATCAAAGCGTTCCCCACGCAGGGGAATGAAGAAATCACCTGGCTGCAGCTGGCGACTGTCGGTGCACACTGTTCCCAGGTCGACCTGAAGATCAGCGCTCATTTCTCCACTCATCAGCGGAGGGCCCCAGAGCTGCGCGAGCTGAGCGAGCTGCAGCGTCATGGCGAGGATGCTGGATCGAACATGATCATGCCGCCGCCCACCCGGGCTGGCCGGGCCAGCAGATGCTGATCAACATCTTCAACGGTGATGGCGTCGTAACCCTGATCCTGAAGAGTGCGCCACCAGCTTTCAGCACGCTGCAGACGAACAGACGAGGGCAGAGCGGACCACCGGCCATGATCCACCACCAGCACAGCAGCATTCTCAGCCGGCACAGGACGGGCAGACTGCAGCAGTCCCCCTGAACCGGCGCCAGCGGCATCAGCCTCAGCCAGAAGGTCCAGCAGAGGATCCACCTGAAGGAGGGGGGACTCCGCTTGAAGCGGTGGCGGAGCGACCTGCTCAGGCGTGAATGGCGCAATCGGCGTTTGTTGAGGAGACGTCGCTGAGGCATCAGCGGCATCAGGCAGGGATTGCGGCTCTGCCGTCAGCGGCCTGGCCTCCGGCAAGGGAGTCGTGCGAATCCGTTCGACAACCGGCGCGGAGTCATCCTCCGCAACATTCATGGCCCCACGCAGCTGAACGACACCAAGACCGAGCACCAACAGCAGAGCGATCAGCACCACAGGCCAGAAGAGCGGAGCCAGCTCCTGCGGCCAGAACCCCGGAGTGGAGAGGTCACCCTCACGGTTGCGACGCCAGAGTTCCTGAAGGCGCAGGCGCAGATCAGCTGCAGCTGCAGGAAGATCCTGTCGCAGTGCTTCCCATGGGCTCTGGTAAGGAGCCGGCAGCGAGCTTTCGTCCCTTGCGTCCTGATCCTGCATCACTCAAGTGTCGAGCAACGGAGATCCGCTGCCAACAGGCCTGCGAACATCCGGCTTCAGCCCATCATGACCGTGACTGCCGCAGCAACCGGGCCAGGGGGTTGCGAACAGCGCGACCGCGGCCATCCGGCTGTGGCGCTGAATCGCGCTCAGGATCATCAGCTTCAAAGCGTGATGGGTCCGCGTCCTGTCCCTGGGAGAACCGCTCAACAGCGGCAGCATCGGGTCCGGGCTCCTTCAGACCACAGACGTCTCTGTACATCCGGTCGTATTCCAGGGCCGAACGCGCCCAGCTGTAGTCCTCGCGCATGCCACGCAACTGGAGCTCTTTCCAGCTGTCCTGATGGCGATAGGCCTCCCAGGCCCGGACCAGCGCGGTGTAGAAGTCAACCGGCTCGAAGCGATCAAAACAGAAGCCCGTTCCCACGGCGTTGCGGGGATCATGAGGCGGCACCGTGTCAACCAGCCCGCCCACCTTGCGAACCACGGGAACACAGCCGTAGCGCATGGCATACAGCTGACTGATCCCGCAGGGCTCGAAACGACTCGGCATCAGGAAGGCATCACTGCCGGCGTAAATCAACCGGGAGAGTGCGTCGTCGTAGGTGAGGAACACCGAGACCCTGCCGGGATGGCGTGAGGCAAGCTGCCACAGACCCGACTCCAGACCGCGCTCGCCGGTGCCGAGCACAACAATCTGAGTATCGGTGTAAGCCAGCAGTCGATCGGCGACCTGAAGGAGCAGATCCACACCCTTCTGGTCAACCAGGCGCGTCACCATGCCCAGCACGAAAGCTTCATCACGCAACTGCAGCCCCATCCGCTCCTGGAGCTCACGCTTGCAGACCCGTTTTCCGCTGAGGTCATCAGCGCTGTAATTGGCCGGCAGAGACTTGTCTGTGGCGGGATTCCAGGCCTCAAGGTCAATGCCGTTGAGGATGCCACGCAGTTTGCCTGCGATGTAGTTCAGCAACCCCTCCAGTTTTTCGCCGTATTCGGAGGTGCGGATCT
>CAYWOE010000234.1:0-2128 GCA_964459855.1 uncultured Synechococcus sp.
CATCGCCTTGGCGACGATGTCCCAGTTGCGGATTTCGGTGGTCATTGGAGGCTGAATTGATGACTGCAGGAGCCTCGCCAGCCAGGCGGAGAGGTCGCGACGGTGATACCCGTCATGCAACCGAACACGCGAAACCCGTCGTTTGTTGATAACGACAACCTGGTTGCGAGCGAGTCCGATGCAACTGCTCGTCAACGAATCGGCCCGGCAGCCACGGCAGCGGGATGCCACTGGTCAGGATTCAGGTCCGATTCAGTTCTGAGTTGCTGCGCTCGACGCCGGACTTGTGACTCAGGCTGACGGGGCAGGCAAGCCCGGTGAGCGCAGCGACGCTGCATCACCGGGTGAGTCCGCTGTGCCGGACACCACGGCTTCAAATGCAAAGCGATTCGAGGCAAGCGACACCACGGCAACGATCAGGTCAGCAGCAACACCAACCAATGCGGGCCGCAGGGCCAGGATTCCACGGCGGTCGAGACAGGTGAAGGGCGATCGCAAGACGACGAGTCCGGCCGGCGGCACCCCGCCGGGCAAGTCGTCATGCCGATGCAAATGATCCGAGGGGCTGGATGCATTTCAGCTGCGCCGCTGACTCAGGTGATGCAGGGCTTCTGCGGACTCCGTTGCCACGTTGTGGATCCAATCTGATGGTCGATTGGTCGCCTAGGTGGGACCGGTGCTGAAGGAACTCAGCACCGGGCTAGGCCAGAGGAACCCGGGGCATCGCAGCTTTGCGAGAGTTTCCCTGCGTGACTGCCGGAGCACTGCCGATGTTCGGACTCGATCAGTATCTGTTCGTTGAGTGGCTGTCTGCCTGGCTGGTGCTGAACTGGGGTGCCCACCTGGCGCTGAGCCAGGGCGCGGCCGAGGGAAACACGGATGGCCCTGCAGGGCGTCAGTTCCCCAGGCTCAGTGAGCAGTTCACCTACATCCTTCATTCACTGGCCATTGCCTGGCTGATCCAGTGGACCTGGCAGCTGCTGCCACCGATCGGCTGAATGATCAGAGAATCGGTGCCGCGGGGCAGATTCCCCGGTTGCAGCCACAGGGCCGCCCGTGGGCACAGGCTTCAGAGCAGAAGGCCTTGCCGCCGCGCATCACCGCTTTGGCAATGTCGATTTCGCAGCGACAATCGGCGTTGCACTGGCATTTGATCAAAACCGCAGTCATGGCTCTCACCGCAATCGATGTCTTCGGTCTATGCCGGCGGCATGACGTCCCGCAGCGGTGACAACCGACCTCGAAGGTTCGGTTTCAGGATCCCGGCGAGCCTGCCGGGACGCGGAGTCTCCGCGATCAAACGACACCAGAGCAGCCATCAGGTGAGCTGCAACACCACAACGGCTGATCGCGTTGGCCAGCATCTGCCGGCGGTTGCACAGAGGTGGGCGATCGCACGACGACGACCCCGGTGGCATCCGCCAACAGCGCCGGGCAAGTCGTCATGTTCTGAGGGAGATGATCAGAGTCAGCTCTGATCAATCCAGCGGCTGAGCCTGATATGGATCGGAATCCAGATCACGGCAACGATGACGGCGGTGGCGAGGGGGTCCATGGCCTTTCACCGAGGGGCAGGTCAGGAGCCGCAGCTGCAGCCGCAGGCACCGGCTGTGTCATGGCAGGGCTCGTTGTTGGGATGGCCGTTGGCACAGGCATCCGAGCAGTAACTCTGCCCGTTTCTCGACACTGCGGATGAACCGCTCGCATCACAGTTGCAGCTGGGGCATGCACACTTCAAAGCTGTTGCCGGCATCACTTCATCGCGTCTGCAATTGTTCTATCAGCGGAGCGAACTTCAGGGGCTGAGAAACACCTGAGAGTTACAACTTTCCATAAATATGAGAATGATTATCGCTTCCGGGTGTTAATCAAGAAAATGATTATCACTTTCAACAACAGTGCATCAAGCCTGTCTCCACAACTGTTTCAGAGCATCGCTGCATGGCTACATCTCCATCGTTGCGTCCCTGACGCAGGGAGTCGGGGCACTGCTGGAGCCACCGGCACCGCCTTCCCAGTAGGACGCCGGCTCAACAACGATCAGTGCCAGAACCCCGGCGGCACTCAACCCCAGCAGCACGTAGAACCCACGCAGCAGGATGTGGGTGATGTCATCGGGATGCCGCTC
>CAYWOE010000235.1:0-2123 GCA_964459855.1 uncultured Synechococcus sp.
GTTGCTGGGGAGTGCATCTGCGTATGACCGGCCAGTTCCAGTGGCATGAAGAGGCCACAGAGCCTTGTCAGCACACGCGTGCACGCTTCTGGAACTGCCACGAACAGGAGCTCCGCTTTGTCGATGTGCGCAGCTTCGGGGAAATGTGGTGGGTTCCGCCGGATACAGCCACCGACTCCGTGATCACCGGTCTCAAACGTCTGGGACCTGAACCCTTCAGCGCAGAGTTCAATGCCCGTTACCTGCAGAAGAAACTCAAGGGCTCAACACGCTCGATCAAGGCGGCATTACTGGATCAATCGCTTGTGGCGGGCGCCGGAAACATCTACGCGGATGAAAGCCTTTTCTCAGCTGGGATCTCTCCCCAAACACCAGCAGGACGGCTCAACCGAAAACAACTGGAGCAGCTCTGCGAGAGCCTGGTGCACGTTCTGGAGATCAGCATCGGGGTTGGCGGCACAACCTTCTCTGATTTCCGGGACCTGGAGGGCGTCAACGGCAATTACGGAGGTCAGGCAGCGGTCTATCGCCGCACAGGTGAGCCGTGCCTGCAGTGCGGAACTGCCATTGAACGGATCAAGCTGGCAGGCCGCAGCACCCACTGGTGCCCCAGCTGCCAGGCCTGAATCCCGGCTGCGATAGGACTGGGTTGAACGGCATCCGGGAGGAGCGAAAGCTTTGGTTCAGGCTGCTGAAGAGCTGACATCCACGATGAAGCTGCTGCATCAGAGGGGCTGGTGCGACGGCACGGGAGGCAACTTCAGCGTGGTGGTGAATCAACAGCCGCTGCGACTGTTGATGGCTCCCAGTGGAGTCGACAAAGGATCGGTCGATCCTGTGGATCTGATCGAAGTGAACAGCGACGCAGAAGTGATCCGCGGCTGCGGCAAAGCAAGTGCGGAAACCCTTCTGCATCTGCGCATCATTGATTGCTGCGGCGCAGGTGCCGTGCTGCACACCCATTCCATCACCGGAACTCTGCTGTCGAAAGTGGAACTGGCCAGAGGCTGCGTGAACCTGCAAGGGTGGGAGATGCTCAAAGGCCTCAAAGGCGTCACCACTCATGACACCAGGGTCAGTGTGCCTGTCATCGCCAACAACCAGGATCTGCAGCAACTCAGCGATTCGGCGGCCACTCGTCTGAACGATGCTCCGCATGGATTGCTGGTCTCAGGCCATGGCCTCTATGCATGGGGAGAGAACCTGAAGGAAGCACGCCGCCACACTGAAATCCTGGAATTCCTTCTGGAACTGACCTGGAGACAATCACTGCTGAGGATTCACCAGTGATTCAAGCCATCGTGCTGGACATCGAAGGAACAACCTGTCCTGTTGATTTCGTCAGCAAAACGTTGTTTCCATTTGCTCAGGAGCATCTCGAAGCAACACTTGCAAAAAGGATGCATGAATCTGAGATTGATGCTCTGGTCAACAACGTCATCCATGAATGGATGCATGATTCAGATCCAACCAGCCATAGATTGTGGAAACAATTAAAAAAGAAGTCACCTTCAATTCAAGATATTGAAGCCTACCTGGGGCACCTCATCGAATCTGACAGGAAATCAACCGCACTCAAAGACTTGCAGGGAATAATCTGGAAACGGGGATACCAATCTGGCCAGCTAAAATCATCGCTCTTCAGAGATGTGCGACCACAGCTTGACAACTGGAAGCGAGAAGGAAAGGTGCTTGCGGTGTACTCATCAGGCAGCATTCAGGCCCAGAAACTTCTCTACAGGCATACTGATGAGGGTGACCTCACACATTACTTTGACCATTGGTTTGACACCCACACAGGCCCCAAACTTGTTCCAGAAAGCTACAAGATCATTGCTCAAACATTAGGCTTCCCAGCCAACCAAGTGCTGTTTGTCAGCGATCACCCTGTCGAGTGTGATGCTGCGCAACAAGCCGGATTGCACGCTGTGTTCTGCCTGCGCAATCGAAATCCACACCAGAATCCTGGAGTTCATCCGGTTGCACGGCAGTTTTCCGACATTGATGTGGACAGCATTCCAGACCCACAATCCTGACGGATCTGAACCGCACCTACTGACAGAGCAAGAACTAGCGCGTTATGGCACAAAAAAAGCCACCCCAGCAAGGGTGGCTTTCTTCGC
>CAYWOE010000236.1:0-2122 GCA_964459855.1 uncultured Synechococcus sp.
TCAGCACGACTGAGATCCAAGAGATCGCTCAGCATTCGATTGAGCCTCAGGACCTCACGATTAGCAAGCATTAAAGCATCTCGAGATTGCACACGAAGACCTTCATCACGATTCAGAACCGACTGTATAAAACCTGAAATCACCGTCATCGGCGTACGAAATTCATGTGAAATCGTTGACGCAAACTGCTTCTGATCAGCTGAAGATCGACGCAATCTCCCTACCATTGCATTGAACTCTTGAAGAAGAGGTTGAAATTCTCGGGGTCGATCACGACTGCTGAGCTCTGCCCTTTCCAGCCGATTCAGCTCAATGCCCGCGAGATCAGATCGAATCCTACGCACCGGACGAAAAACAAGTCTCAAGCCAACCAACAGGGCAACGGCCAAGGCCAGCATCAGCACCAACTCCGAGACCAGTTTGATCTGCATCAGCGTGCGCACCAAGGGCATTGAGTACACCGGGCGCATATACACATAAAACCCTGTCTGGACACCACCTGGAAGCTTGACCGCCTTGACAGCCAATGGAACATCCTCATCTGCCTCATCAACGGTGAATCCACTCTCCGAAGCGATGGCATCCTTGGCATACCGTGACAATTCGGTGATTTCGTAGAAACGATCCGCATCCCGGGTGGCCTGCAGGCCCGCTGCACCAATAATCAGACCCGCCTTGCCGTTTTCAAAGCTCAGACCTTCAAGCCAGCTTCGATAGTCATCAATCGAACAACATGCATACGCCTGATCCACAGACAACTGATCCAAGCGATCAGAGATCACGTTGTACGACGAGACGATCTGACGAGAGAGTGTTTCCTCGAGATGTTCGTGAAAAAAATGACGACGGAGCTGCGTTGTGACAACTGAACTGATCACGGACTGAAGCAAAATCAGCAAGAGGCTGATCCCGAACAAGCGTTGGGCAATTGACCAGGACCGATGCCGATTGTTCATCAACCTCCTGAAGAGAGGACGCATCACGAACCCTCACAAATAGGCCTGCCCCCATACAGTTTCAATAAAGAATCGAGGCGCTGGTTTGTCATCTGCGGAAATTCAGGCGTCGGTAACTCATACCCGGGAAATCCGCGCGCATTCAACACCACACGCCCATCAATACTGGATCGGTCGAGATTCAGGAACGCCTCTTGCACCAGTCGCAAGTGCTCTTTGCGCTGAGAGTCGTCTGGTCGATCCATGGCTACGACATAGTCGTTACGACGTGGTGTCCCAATCCACGCAACAGCAAGTTCATCGCGGAGTGATTCAGGAACGAAATGGTCCTGCTGGTCATTGAAACTTGGCACAAAAACGAAGTCGAGTAGACCATTCGCCACTTGAATCGGCAAATGACGCTGCACAGGCTCATGCGTGCAGTGAGCCATGACAGATGGATCCAGTCCCTCTTCCTGTAAGGCCAGCATCGGTTGCAGGAACGTCGATCCAGAGAAGCGGCTACCAAAACCAACTCGTCTCCCCTTAACCGAAGCCAAGCTGGGCTCTTCACCTGCATCCAACTTCTCCATCCAACGCCGGCGAGCCAGCATCACCACACGATACGAGGGTTTTTGAACCACCAATGGCCGCGCATTGGGCAAGGCCTTCAACAAGCGATAACCGCCATACACCCCCACGAGAACCAAATCTGCATGACCACGTTCCATCATTGAATAACTGTGGTCGTAATTGATTGCAGGGATGTATTTGACCGTCAAGCCTGTTGATGCTTTGAGATAAGTCGTCAGGTGCTTCATGCGCCGGCTCATTTGAGCCTGAGGTTCCCAAGGAGGTTCGGTAATCCTGAGATCTATCGATTTCGTCTCTACGGGGGATGCGGCAGGCAAAGTCTTCTGCATACAGGACGTCAGGAGCAACAACGGTGCGAAGAGCAATGGCCACCGCCAGAGACCAATCCGACCCATCACTCCTCATGCCAAGAGGTATGAACACGCTAGGCACATGAGTTACGCATGGCCGCCTACTCTTGCTTTGCCTAGAGTTTCAACAACACCGCAGCAGCGGCATGGCGGAAACAGACGTCGACATCCTGATCGCCGACGACGAAGCCAATATCCTCATGCTGCTCGAGATGGAACTCCAGGCTGAGGGCTACAGCACAA
>CAYWOE010000237.1:0-2120 GCA_964459855.1 uncultured Synechococcus sp.
ACAAGAACCTGGCGGATGGTGTCGTTGCTGAGTGCATTCGGGAGTCCGACCTTCAGGATCCCGTCAAGAGGTTCGATACGCCCGAGGGCCGACACCTGCCTGGGCTGGATGGTTTGCGTGGCTGCGGTTTGCTTCTCCTGAGCAGCGCAGCTGCTCAGAAGTGTCGCTGACAAACCCAGAGCAAGCAGGATTGAGGAGCCCTGATTCATGTTCCTCAACCGTTGCTTGGATCGTATTGATCCCTCTGGGGATTGTCATCACAGAATCCGGCAGGCCTGAAGCAGCAATTGCGTTCGACGGGACGCGCTGTTTCTCGCACAATGGTCCGATGGTCAGCCCCCGACTTCACCCCCGCACCATCGAGGCCGTCAAGGAGCGCGCTGACATCGTCGATGTGGTCGGTGAGCACGTTGTGCTCAAGAAGAAGGGCCGTGAATTCGTCGGCATCTGCCCGTTTCACGACGACAGCAAGCCGTCGATGACGGTGTCTCCCGCCAAGCAGTTCTATTACTGCTTCTCCTGCGGTGCAGGGGGCAACTCCATCAAGTTCCTGATGGAGTTCCAGCGTCAGAGCTTCAGTGAGGTGGTGCTGGATCTTGCCCGCCGCTATCAGCTGCCGGTGGAGACCGTCGATGGTCCTCAGCAGGAACGACTCAAACAGCAGCTGTCACGCCGAGACAAGCTGCATCGCGCTCTGGCACTGGCCTGCGGCTGGTTTCGCTCGCAGCTGAGGACCGATGCCGGTGTCGAGGCTCTCCGCTATCTGCGTGAGGCGCGCGGCCTCAGCGAGACCACCCTTGATCAGTTCGAGCTTGGCTATGCGCCGGATCAGTGGGATGGCCTGCTCAAGCATCTGCAGCAGGTGGAGGGACTTGCTCCCGAGCTGCTTGAAGCAGCCGGGCTGGTGGTGCCCCGCAAGGGCGGCAACGGTTTTTATGACCGGTTCCGCCATCGGGTGATCGTTCCGATCCGCGATCGTCAGGGACGGGTGATCGGCTTCGGTGGTCGCAGCCTGGATGGCAGCGAACCCAAATACCTCAACTCACCGGAAACGGAGGTGTTTGAGAAGGGCAAACATCTCTTCGGGCTTGACCGTGCCTCCTCCGCGATCCGCAAGGACGACCGAGCGGTGGTGGTGGAGGGTTATTTCGATGTGATCGCACTGCATGCGGCGGGCATCACCAATGCCGTGGCCTCACTGGGTACGGCTCTGAGCAGTCAGCAGATCACCCAGCTCTGCCGTTGCAGTGATGGCAAACGCATCGTTCTCAATTTCGATGCTGATGGGGCCGGTGTGCGCGCCGCCAACCGCGCGATCGGTGAAGTGGAGCAGCTGGCTCTCCAGGGTCAGCTGGAGCTGCGGGTTCTGCACCTGCCATCGGGGAAGGATCCGGATGAATTCCTCAAGGACCATGGTGCCGGTGACTACCGGGCTCTGCTGGATCAGGCACCCCTCTGGCTTGACTGGCAGATCGAACAGGTCCTGGAGGGAAGGGATCTCAGCAAGGCTGATCAGTTTCAGCGTTCGGTCGCATCGCTGGTTGCTCTGCTCGGCAAGCTTCCCCAGTCCGCGATTCGCACCCATTACATCCAGCAGGTGGCCGAGCGCCTCAGTGGAGGACAGGGGCGTCTCGCTCTCCAGCTCGAGGAGGACCTGCGGCAGCAGGTGCAGGGTCAGCGCTGGCATGGCCGCTCAACCCGTCATGAAAAGGCCGGCGAGGCGTCCCAGCGGGAGCGATCCGAGGCTGAGATTCTGCTGCTTTACCTTCATTGCCCCTCCCATCGAGCTGGCATCCGTCAGGAGCTGAGGCGCAGGGAGCTCGAGGATTTCGCCCTGCAGCATCACCGACTGCTCTGGTCAGGCATCACGGATCTGGAGGAGGGCAATCTCGGCAGCGTGCGCCTGGAGGCAATCAGTCGAGGCCAGGATCGCGGCGATGAGCTGGCGGATCTCGATCTGCCGAGACTGCTCACGGATCAGCTGCTGCTCGAAAACAGCGAACTGGTGACACGCCTCACCCCTCTGCTCGAACCGGATGAACTGCAGCGCGTCTCCCTTGCTCGTCCCATGGATCAGCTGCGCGGAACGGCCGCCATGCTGGAGCGTCAGAAAAGCCATA
>CAYWOE010000238.1:0-2111 GCA_964459855.1 uncultured Synechococcus sp.
ACAACAACAAGCCCGATGGTGGCCCAAATCGCAACGGTGTAATCGCCCACAGGATTCCTTTAAGTCGTCTCGACCATAACGGGAAAGTGCCGCGGCAGGTCATTTTCCGCTTGTCAGGCTTTCGGCTCCACACACATCCATTGCCACAATCACAGCCTCCGCAGTGCTTTTTCATGCCATGAGCCCATCTGAGGCAAGTGGTCTCACCCGAGTGCCCCTGCCTGTACAGGCCATCGTTAGGAATCCGCTCGCTGTTGCGGTTTTCCTCACATCCTGCGATCGGTGTTCACCCCAACGTTTCCAACCTGATCAATTAGTCTTAAGGAACGTTGGCCCCAAGAGGGGCGCAGTCCGATCTCAAACAGGCAACGGGGTTTGGGACGCTGTAGGAGGTTCTCATGAACACCCTCGCAATCATCAAGGAAAAAGAGCTCAAAGCTCGTCGACTTCACGACGCCCAGCATTCCTTCGCGGCTTCGTCGGAAGGCTCTGACTACACGTCAGCTCATCTTTCGCCCACAAAGCTTGAGCCCTGCTGAAGCAGAACTCTGAGCCACGATTGATGATGATCGCCCCGCAGTTGCGGGGCTTTGAATTGTTCGGACTTTTTTCTGGCCGCCGGCTCTCCCCGGGGTCTGTGAAAGGCAGTGGACCGCTGGCTCGGTTGTCTCAGAAGCCTCCAAACCGCAGACATACTTCCAGTGCTCCGAGGCCGACGAGGAATGTGCCTCCAAGAAATGCCAATTCCTTGGGAGTCTTGGCCATGTCAGAGAGGGGCAGTGCCCAGGAACAACGTTACGGCAAATCTAAAGCAAATCTTAAGCCGTGACATGTCGAAAGTTTTCTGTTTTGCGGGGATGTCCGTCGATCATCGGCTTCATCTCCGGGTAGGTTCGGCAGAGCAATCGATTTCCCGGGTACGGCTCCAGGCATGGCCGTGATCCCAGGGGTGCGCAGCTTTTTTGAGATCACCGCGGGGTTGATCCCATGTGATCGGTTTGATTGACGTTGATCCGGTGACCCATGCCTTGCCGGCGGCCTGATTGCCGAATTCGCTTCGTTGGGATGACTTAAAGCAGCCACCAGCCCAGCAGCAGGCCAATGATGAGACCTTTCACCCACACAAGTGCTGCCATCTGATAGTTCGACAATCCAAGCTTTTTTTGGATCCAGTTGAATGCCTGCTCATCAGCGAAGAAAACAGCACGGATGGGGCGAATGATCCATTCCATCGATCAAAGACGTCGATTCTGCAAAGCGTGCTGTTTCGAGGATGTCTGTGCAATGACGACAGAGGGAATCTTCACCTGTATTGTTGGAATCAACTAGATTCCTGATTCCAACAGGTGAAGCAATGATCCCGGAACCACACGAACTTTTCGATATCGACAAGGGCTCAGATAAATTGTTCCTGATCGGAACCGCGTGGATCGTTCTGTTCCTGTTTCTGCTATGAGAACAAACCAATTTTGTTGATTCAATCATACCCAGAATAAAGCCGGTCTTCTCTTCGCCAGGGGAAGAGTGATGAGTTCACGATCAAGCCATTGATTTCATGGACCCAGGGCGGATGAGCTGTGCCTGGCGGTTGGGATCGATTCGATAAATCAATACCGGCTCAGCGGCATGGTCAATATTGATCACATCCAGCGAGAGTGCTTTCAGAACAATCAAATACTTCTCTTTCACTGTTATTTATGCTGCCTTGGAATTTTCCGGTTTTGACTCCTTGCATTGCATTCAGTACGACGCCCTCGTCGTTGCTCTTCCAACGCCAGCGATCGTTTGCAGCTGGTCAAAAGTGATTTTGATGTTGGCCATTGTTTGAGGTCTGTCGTGTATTTGTCCGAGGCTTTTCCCTCCTCCGACACAACGACCCTCGAGCCAATCAATCAACAACAATGCCCCTTGCGGGGCGAGCCAGCAAAGTGTGGGTGAGCCTTGATCACCCATGGATTCAAGAACCTTTGCTGGGGGCTTAAGCCGATGACCTGACTTGAACAGGCGACCCACGCTTTACGAAAGCGTTGCTCTACCGGCTGAGCTACATCGGCGGCCATAGGAAATTAACATTCAGGTCGACGCAAACAGCTTTTGAGCGCTGAACCCGA
>CAYWOE010000239.1:0-2095 GCA_964459855.1 uncultured Synechococcus sp.
GGAACAGATGCACGGTGAGTTCTGCTTCCCACGCGGCGATGTTCTCGAGCCCGATCTGCTCGAGATAGGTCAGTGCAGCACCCATCCCCACCGCCTCACCGATGGCGGGTGTACCGGCCTCGAACTTGTAGGGGAGATTGGCCCAGGTGCTGTGATCGAGATAAACGTCCTGAATCATTTCTCCACCGCCGAGAAAGGGCGGCATCGATTCCAGCAGGGCTTCCCTGGCCCAGAGGAATCCCATCCCTGTTGGACCGCAGAGCTTGTGTGAGGAACCCACAAGAAAATCAGCATCCAGAGTCGTGACCGACACGGGGTGATGAGCAAGGCTCTGGCACGCATCCACCAGCACCAGAGCACCGGCGGCATGAGCCGCGGGGATCACCAGCTCAAGAGGATTGCGACAACCCAGGGTGTTGCTGATGTGCACGAGGCTGACCAACCGGGTGCGATCGCTCAGCTTGGAATGAAAATCGTCGAGATCGAGCTGACCTGTCTCGGTGATGCCCACATGGCGCAGAACACAACCGGTTCTCTGCGACAGCAACTGCCAGGGCACCAGGTTGCTGTGGTGCTCCATCAACGTGAGCAGAATTTCATCACCCTCACGCAGATTGGCGTCGCCCCAGCTGCGGGCCACCAGATTGATGCCCTCGGAGGCGTTACGGGTGAAAACGATCTCCTGAGGACCGGCCGCTCCCACATAGGAGGCGGTGACGGAGCGGGCAGCCTCAAAAGCCTCGGTGGCTCTGGCGCTGAGCTGATGCGCTCCTCGATGAACATTGGCGTTGTCGCAGGAGTAGTAAGCCTGCAGGGCGTCCAGAACCACCTGAGGTTTCTGGCTGGTGGCTGCATGATCGAGATAGATCAGAGGACAGTCTTCTGACGTTCGCTGATCCAGAATCGGAAAATCTGAACGGGTCCGTTCCGCCAAAGAGACGCCTGTGTCACGAGAAAGTGTGGTCATAGGGGTCGAGAGGGGTCAGCGATCGCTCCGGAAGCCATCCAGGACTCGGCCGCTGCTGGCAGACGATCCACCACTTCGCAGCAGAACCCCTTTAGTAGCAATGCAGCTGCCTCGTTGGCGTCAACTCCACGACTTCGAATGTAGAAAAGTTCCTCCTGCTGCAGCTGACTGACCGTTGCACCATGTGCGCACTTCACATCGTCAGCAACGATTTCCAGCTCAGGCTTGGCGTCCACACGGGCCCGCCGCGACAGCAGCAGACTGCGGCTGAGCTGAGCTGCATCCGTGCGCTGCGCCGGCCTGGGAACCTGTATCGCACCATTGAAAATGCTGTGGGAACGATCAGCCGCAACAGCTTTCTGCAGTTGATCCAGCTCACCCTCAGGCCCGCCGAAACGCATGCTGCTGTGGGTCGCGAACTGTTCGTCGGCCGTCGTCATCGAGAGGCCATGAATCCCCGTGGTGGCCTGCCCCTCCCGTTGCAACACACGCGGTTCCAGTCTTCCGAAACGCCAGCCGCGGCAAACACTCGTCAGCCCGTAGTGACTGCCTGGCTCCTGCTCGATGGCCAGATGCACCATCAACGATGCATCTCCGCAGCCACTGGCGAGAACACCGTGACGCAGATTGGCGCCACGCCCGAGATGCGCTTCCAGCACATGGCTGTGAGCTCGCTGCAGATCAGGTGAAGATGACTCTGCGGGAAAGACCTGCAACAGCTCCAGGTCGGCATCCGACTCCAGAAGCAGCAACACCCTTGTGGCGGCAAGACCAACTCCTGTGGCCAACACCAGCTCCAGAGGGGTCACTTTGCCGCGAATGCGCAGGGCCAGCAGCTGCTGACTGTGGGCATGGTTGAGTTCGACAGGCCAGGCCTGAGAGCAACCGCAATGCTCCAGAGACTGTCCGAGGTGATGATCCAGTTCGGCCTCGGTGAGTGCTGTCACTCCCTCTGGAAGCATGACCCCCTCAAGAGGATCCTGCTTCCCACCCAGCACGATCCTGGTCACGCCTTCGGTGACCTCAGGCATGAAGGTGTCGAAGGCCTCGGTGACCACGGGTAGCGCAGCCATGGCCCCAAGCCGTTTGAGGTCGGTGAGCCTCCAGGCTTCCTGTCTGCGGGTGGGC
>CAYWOE010000240.1:0-2089 GCA_964459855.1 uncultured Synechococcus sp.
GTTCCACCACAACGACCCTGGCGCCATCCACTGAACGTGCCAGCTTCTGATTGAGGCGAGCAACGATGGCCCCGACGGACTGATCCCGTTCCTTCCGGTCAGACCAGTTTTTGGTTCCGAAGAAGAACAGGCCCTTGTTGGGTGCATTGCCATCAAGGCTTGCTCCGCTGAACAGCGAAGCGGATGTGATGTCTGGCTCGGTGCGCAGCACAGAGGCCACCTGCTGGTTGATCGACTCGGTGACCTGGGTGGACACGCCTTCCGGAGCCTGGACCACTCCAATCGCATACCCCTGATCCTCGATCGGCACAAAGCCAGCAGGGATCACCCGAAAGGCGATGGCCGTGAGCAGGATGCCGATGCCGAGAACACTCATCACCAGCTTTCGGCGACCCAGTGCCCAGCTCAGAGCGGAGGAGTACAGGCTCTCCAGCGCGGCGTAAGCGTTGTTGAAGTTGCCGAAGATCACGGGTGTGAACCAACCCAGTGCCAGACCAAGCGCAGGGAAAACGACCACCGGGGCAACACGGCTGACGCCCACGAGAATCAGGCCACTGATGGCACCCCCGAGGCTGAACGGCAAACTGCAGGGACGATCCACGGCGCGCCCAAGCAGCAGACCAATCAGTGTTCCGGACAGCGTCGGCAGCAGCACCAGGGCAGCACCACCGCCCACCACCAGCAAGCCGTAGACGAAGCCGATGAACGTTCCGGCAATGGCATAGGTGCGACGTCCAGGCTCCTTCGACTCCTGCGCCAGAAGCAGCGCTGACAGCATCGGCGAAAACGTGAGCGCATTGAAGGTGGAGATGGCGATCGCGAAGATCACTGTCGCCGCGAACTGTTTGTAGATCGTGCCCGTCGCTCCTGGAAAGAACAGCACAGGCAGAAACACAGCAAACTTGACCAGAGACGTGGCGATGACCGCGGAGAACAGCTCATCCATGGTGGCTTTCGCGGCCTCCAGAGCTGTCATGCCCTGTGACTTCTTGGTGGAGGTGTCCTCGATCACGGTGATCGCATCGTCCACCACCAGCCCGGTCGCCAGCACCAGACCGAACAGGGTGAGCTGATTGAGGGAGAATCCGAAGCCGAGCACCAGACCGAAAGTGCCGATCAGTGCAACGGGGATCGCAATCGCTGGGACGAGAGTGGCCCTCCAGTTCTGCAGAAACAGAAACAGGATCAGAACCACAAGCACCACCGCATCCCGCAGGGAATTGACCACACCGCGGATGGAGGCGGCGATGAAGTCGGTGTTGTCGTAGACCTTCTCCATCTTCATGCCCACGGGCATCGTGCTCTCAAAGTCCGCCAGCACCTTCTTGACGCCATCCGACACCTCGAGCGCATTGCTGCCTGACAGCTGATAGATGGCAAGCCCGACAGTGGGAACACCCTGAAGATCCGTGGCACTGACGGCATAGGTCTCACCACCGAGCTGCACGCTGCCCACGTCCTTGAGGCGCACCAGACCACCTCCATCAGTGGTCTGCACCACCATGGTCTCGAAATCCTCAACACTGTTCAGACGGCCCTGAAGCTGAACCGTGAACGTGAACTGCTGTCCCTGAGGTGCCGGCTCACCCCCGACCTGGCCTGCAGACACGAGGCGGTTCTGGCTTTCCAGCTGATTGACGACATCGGTCGCAGTGAGACCGAAGGCAGCGAGCTTGTCGGGATCGAGCCACAACCGGAAAGCCAGTTTGCGATTGCCGAAATAAGTGAGTTCACCAACGCCTGAGACCCGTTTGATCGAGTCGGTGAGGTTCAGATCCAGCAAGCCGCTGATCGTCTCCGCGCTGTAGGTGATCCGCTGCGGATCCTCGCTGCCGAAGTTGTAGACGAGCAGGATCGAGTTCGATGCCTTGTTGACGGTGACACCGGTCTTGCGAACCTCATCAGGAAGCTGAGGTTCGGCCAGGGACACCCGGTTCTGAACGTTGACCTGGTTGATGTCGCCGTTGGAGCCGCTGGCGAAGGCCACATCAATTGAGCTGACTCCGTCTCCGGAACTGGCGGACTTGATGAAGTCCATGTTCTCGACGCCATTGATCTGCTGCTCAAGAACACTGGTGACGCCCTGCTC
>CAYWOE010000241.1:0-2081 GCA_964459855.1 uncultured Synechococcus sp.
TCTCGGTGGTGGGTCTGGATACCGCGGTTGGACTTCTGGCAGGCATGCTCACCTTTCCGGTTGTGATCAGTTTCGGGCTTGGGGATGCCGTGAGCGAGTCCACGATCGGCACGATTTTCCTCGCGCTGCCGACCGGTCTGGCTTCGATCGGTGAGACCGGTCGCATCGTGGCTGTGGCCTTTTTCTCTCTGGCCTATCTCGCTGCCATCACCTCCTCGGTGTCGCTGCTTGAGGTGCCGGTGGCGTCGCTGATGGATCGGTTGAACTGGAGCCGGCGCAAGGCGACGTGGATCAGTGCCGCTGTGATCTTCGTGTTGGGTCTTCCCGCCGCCACCAATCTGGAGGTGCTTGGAGCAATGGATGCCCTGTTCGGCGGTGTGCTGCTGATCGCCGGTGGCCTGCTGATTGCCGTGCTGATGGGCTGGGTGGTGCCCCAGCGCTTCCTCGGGGATCTGAAAGACAGCGACATCACCAGGTCTTCCACCAGTGGAGTGATTCTGTTCTTCCTCCGCTGGGTTTCACCGGTTGTGATCGCTGCCGGTCTGTTGATCAGCGTGGTCGATCTGATCCGCAACTGGACCGGCCAGGGCTGATTGTCGGTTCGTCAGCGGAACAGCCTTCTCAGAACAGACGGTTGATGTGAGCGGAGGCCATGCGCACCTCTCGCAGGAAGCAGATCGATGCCGACATCACCAGCAGCATGGCTGTGATGAACATGGGAACCACCACAAGAGTGAGATTGATGCGGCTGATCACGCTGAAGAACATCACGGCGACCACTGCTGAGATCAGCAGCGTTGCGGCTGTGAGCAGTTCGATCGCGCGGATTGTCAGCTGCATGCGCCTTCGGTAAACGGACTGCTCCCGTTCATCGACCTTCTCGCCGGCATCGAGCGCTGCCTTTGTTCTGCGGGCGGTGTCAACAATCCGCGCCAGACGACCGGAGATCACATTCATCAGTGCACCGATGCCTGCCAGCAGAAACACCGGTGCCACTGAAAGCTGAATCGCTTTGGACAGGCTCTCGGGTTGCATGACATCGGACCTGTCCTGGGCGAACCCTAGACCTCATGCGCTGGAAATCCGGTAGACAGGTCCCCTGATGCATGCCAACACGATGCTCTGGCTCAAACGCTGGAATTTCATCGAGAGAGCCAGGCTTGAGCGAGAGCTCTGGGATGCCTTCGAGGCCAAGCAGGACCCGGAAGCCAAGCTGGAGCAGCTCCAGACCTGGATCGATTCCGCTGACCCTTCGGATCCCAAGCTGGCAGAACAGCGCTTCAGGCTTGAGGTCTGGACGACGACACTGGCGCGCATCCGCAAAATTGAAGCAATGATGGAAACGAAAGGTCGTTAGATCTGTCGCCACTCGGTGACGCCACCCGGTTTGTCGATCAGTTCAATGCCCTGAGCCGAGAGTTCGTCGCGAATCCGGTCAGCTTCCGCAAAATTCCTGGCCTGCTTTGCGTTCTTGCGTGCAGAGATCGCGGCTTCGATCTCTGCACGGTTGTTCGACGCTTCCGACAAATTCCCTTCTGGTTGCGTGGATTCATGCCGAAGTCCCAGAACCGCTGCGAGTTCCCGCAGCAACAGCCAGCGCTGATGCAGAGCATCGAGATCATCGTTCAGCTTCGCTGAGTCGTTCCGATCCAGTCGGTTGGCCAGCGACTTCAGAGGTTTGGCAAGCTCAAACAGCACAGCCAAGGCACCGGAACTGTTCAGGTCCTGATCCATGACCTCGATAAAACGTTCGCGTGCACCGAGCAGGTCCCCGCTCAGGGTTGTGGTCTGAGCTTTCATTGCTCCAGCTGGCAGAGCCTCCGGTTCAGGCCAGCCGATCTGGGCGGAACACTGTTCCCCAATGGCCAGTGCTGAATTAAGGCCTTTCCATCCACTGCTTGCTGCCTCCAGGGCTTCTGCTGTGAAATCCAGTGGTTTGCGGTAGTGCGCCTGGAGCACAAACAGTCTCAACGTCATCGCTGAGACACCGCTGTCGAGCAGCGCACGAATGGTTGTGAAATTGCCCAGTGATTTCGACATCTTTGTGCCGCCTACATTCACCATGCCGTTGTGCATCCAAA
>CAYWOE010000242.1:0-2074 GCA_964459855.1 uncultured Synechococcus sp.
GGCAGCATGCACCATCTTCTCTCTCCTGGCTCGGGCAGATGACCGCACCCGCGCCCCGCAGCGCCTACATCCACATTCCCTTTTGCCATCGGCGCTGCTTCTACTGCGACTTCGCCGTGGTTCCGCTCGGGGATAAGGCGGATGCGCAGGGCGGGCCGGGGAGTCGCTCGATCGAGGCCTATCTCGAGCAGTTGCTGAGGGAAATTCAGTTGTCTCCCTCGGGACCGCCTCTGGCCACGGTGTACATCGGAGGCGGCACCCCCTCGCTGCTGACTCCTGAGCAGGTTGGGCGAGTGCTCAACACACTGCGTGCGCGTTTCGGTCTGCAGAGCGGTGCTGAAGTCACCCTGGAAATGGATCCCGCCAGTTTTGGTCGGATGGATCTTGAAGCCCTGCTCCGCTGCGGCGTGAACAGAGTCAGCCTGGGCGGTCAGAGTTTTGATGACCAGGTTCTGGAGTCCCTGGGTCGTCGTCATCGCCGTTCCGATCTGCTGGAGGCCTGTGAGTGGCTCCATGGAGCTGTTGAGCAGGGAGCACTGCGCAGCTGGAGCCTCGATCTGATTCGCAACCTGCCTGATCAGACCGACGACGCCTGGGCCGTTCAGCTGGAGCGTGCGGTTGCCATGGGAGCTCCCCATCTCTCCATCTACGACCTCAGCGTTGAACCCGGCACGGTGTTCTCAAAGCTGGAGCAACGCGGTGAGCTGGAGCTCCCTGATGAGGACGGGGCTGCCGATCGAATCGCAGCCACCAGTGATCGCCTTGCCAGTGCTGGCTACTGCCGCTACGAGATCTCCAATTTTTCCAGGCCGGGCCATGCGTCTCGACACAATCGCGTCTACTGGAGCGGAGCCGGTTGGTGGGCCTTCGGTCTGGGTGCCACCAGTGCTCCCTGGGGTGAGCGTTTCGCCAGGCCGCGGACACGCGAGGCATACGGCGACTGGCTGGATCAGCAGCAGAGCGATGGTCCGCATTCCTCCCTGCTGCGTGAACTGGCTGTGCCGATGCCTCTTGAGGATCGCCTGCTCGTGGGTCTGAGGTGCCGTGAAGGGGTTGATCTGCTCGATCAGGCGCACAGCTGCGGCTGGTCAGCACAGGACTGCAGCCGCTGGCTGCCTCAGCTGGAGGATCGCTGGAGAGGATTTCTGGCCACGGAGCTGATGCGACGGCGAGGTCGTCGATGGCAGCTCACGGACCCCCAGGGAATGGCTGTCAGCAACGCGGTTCTTGTTGAGCTGGTGGAGTGGTGGGAGGAGGTGTCAGCTGACGCTGATCCTCCAGCCAGCTCCGCAAGGCTCTGATTCCCTGATCCCGTCCGTTCATCCGTGCAGGGCTGAAGGGTGGTTGTGATGGGGTGAGTCCGAGCAGATCGGCGGTCACGCTCACCTGTCCATCACAGTCGGGCCCTGCGCCGATACCGATCACGGGGATGGTCAGATGTCGCCTCGCCCTGCCTGCGAGCTCGGGGGGTACATGCTCGAGAACCATGGCAAAACATCCTGCTGACTCCAGCTCCGAGGCCTGTTGCAGCAGTCGCTCCTGGCTGCGTGGATCCTTGGCCTGACGGCGGTAGCCAAGGTTGTGCACGGCCTGAGGCAACAGACCCAGATGCCCCATCACGGGAATGCCGGTGCGGACCAGCCGTTCAATCACGGCCAGAACCTCCGGTTCGGCACCCTCAAGCTTCACTCCGGCAGCGTCGGATTGCTTGATCAGAGTTCCTGCTGCAGCCACCGCTCGGTCCAGCCCGCACTGGTAGCTGAGGAAGGGAAGATCGGTGATCACCAGTGGTTGTTCCGCCAGTGGTTGGCTCAAGCCTCTGCAGACCGCCTGGGTGTGCATCAGCATCTGCTCAAGCGTGACCGGCAGTGTTGTGCTGTGGCCGAGGCTCACCATGGCGAGTGAGTCTCCCACCAGCACCACATCGGCTCCGGCGGTCTCCACCAGGGAGGCGCTGATGGCATCCCAGGCGGTGAGCATGGTGATCGGTTGGCCGGTCTGTTTGAACCGGATCAGGTCTGAGGCGCGCAACCGCTTCCTCGAGTCAGCGGATCTCCATTGCTAACATTGCAAG
>CAYWOE010000243.1:0-2072 GCA_964459855.1 uncultured Synechococcus sp.
GGCAGTTTGGCGATCCTGATCGGTGCTGCACTGAATGGATACAGGTAGCGGTCGAAATCCGCAGAGGTTGTGCTTCCCGATGGCGTGAGAGTGAGGATCTGCCCGTTGAGAAACTCCCATTTGGCTTCCTGCTTGTTCCATTCAGCGCTCTCGGCGAGGAGCATCTGGGTGAAGCCTGCCCTGGAAAAATCCAGGAGAGTGACCCGCGTCATGGTGCCATCCCTGAACTTGTTCGCATAAAAGAGCTGGAGCAGACCCTTGCTTGATGAACCGTCAGGCTCCTCCACTCGTCCGAAACGCGGATAGATGATGTTGTCGCCTTTCTCGGTGGAGATTGCTTTACCGAGAGCCCTGCGCAGAGTCACCTCAGCCGCGCGGTTGCTTCGCGGCACCAGAACGTCATTGAACAGGAATGTGAGGCTTGACATCACCAGGGCGAGCACAAGTGCTGGGATGATCATGCGCGTGGCCGAAACCCCAACGCTGCGCAGGGCGGTGAGTTCGCTGTTTGTGGAGAGTCGCCCGTAGGCCAGCAACGTGGCAAACAGGGTGGCCATCGGGAAGGAGAGCACCAGAAAGCTGGGCAGACGCTGCAAGAGCACCTGAATGGCGATCAGCACGGGCAGATTGAATTCAGCGATCTGCCGAACCAGTTCAACGAGCACGCCCACCGTGAGTGCAAGCACCGTGAACATGGCGATGGCGAACAGAAGCGGACCGATCAGCTCACCGAGCAGCCAGCGATCAAGCAGCGGAATCCTGCGCAGATAGGCCTGAGTTCTCTGGATCAGAACCTCGATCACAACTGAAAACCCTCGCCGAGGTAATGACGTCGCACCAGAGGATCTGAGGCCACCTCACCCGAAAGCCCTGAGGCGAGAACACTTCCATCGGTGAGGATGTAGGCCCGATCGGTGATGGCCAGGGTCTCTCTCACATTGTGATCGGTGATCAGGATGCCCATTCCCCGTTGACGCAGCGCCTGAATCAGCTGCTGAAGATCTGCCACAGCAAGCGGATCGACACCGGCGAACGGCTCATCCAGCAGCAGATAACGGGGACCTTCAAGCCCGACCGCCAGAGCACGGGCCACCTCGCAGCGGCGACGTTCGCCACCGGAGAGCTGAAAGCCTTTGCGGTTCAGAAAAGGCTGAAGATGAAAATCATCAATCAGCTGATGCAGTCGCTCGTGTGCCTGAGGTTTGGCGAGTCCGGCCTGAGACAGCACGAGCTCAAGATTTTCCCGAACCGTTAGCTGCCTGAACACGCTGGGTTCCTGGGGCAGGTAACCGATCCCGAGGCGTGCCCTCTGAGGCATCGAAAGGCTTGCCACGGGATGTCCATCCATCAGCACCTCTCCCTGATCGGGCTTGAGCAGGCCGATGACGAGGTTGAAACTGGTGGTTTTGCCAGCTCCGTTCGGACCCAGAAGACCGATCACTTCACCAGGATCCAGCGTCAGCGTGAGATCCTTCACCAGAGGTCGACCTCCCAGGGTGAGAGAGACCCGATTGAGACTGAGGCTCATGGCGTGAGTGGGGTCTGCGCTGACTGATCAGAGCGCAGAATCATGGTGGAGCGCACCTGTCCACCGTCAGGAGGTGATGCCACCGCCCGTTCATCCTCAAGGTCGTAGGTCACACGCTCAGCCCTGAGTGTGTTGCCATCCTCCTGCACGACGTCGACATCACCACTGAGCACCAGACGACCTTCGCGGCTGAAGTACTGGGCCTGCCGCGACGTCGCCACCATGCCGCGAGAGGGATAGACAATGCGGACGTTGCCGACGGCGGTCACCACTCCCGTCACGTTATCGGCCGTCTGGCTGTCGGATTCGATGGTGATCAGACCATCGTCGGAAGAGGAACCATCAGAAGGGGTTTCGAGCTCCTGTGCCAGGCATGGGCTGGTCAATGACAGCACAAGACCGGCACACCAGAACAAGGGTCGACGCAGCACTGTCATCGATCGCTGAATCAGTGGCAACACGATCTGGACAGATCCCTGAAGTCGATCTTCATCGTCCCACGAATCACTGCAGGAAAAGCAGTCTGGGTGGCGGTAAAACCTCC
>CAYWOE010000244.1:0-2061 GCA_964459855.1 uncultured Synechococcus sp.
CATTCCCGCGACCACAGCGAACGGATGCTCAAAGCGTTCGGTGCCGATCTGGATGTGGGGGGTGAAATGGGTCGCCACATCACGGTGCGCCCCGGTGCTCGCCTGCAGGGACAGCATGTTGTGGTTCCCGGCGACATCAGCTCAGCCGCGTTCTGGCTGATCGCCGGAGCACTGGTGCCTGGAGCCGATCTGACCATTGAAAATGTTGGATTGAACCCCAGCCGCACCGGTGTTCTGGAGGTTCTGGAGCAGATGGGAGCCAGGATCGATGTGCTCAACCAACGCGATGTGGCAGGAGAGCCTGTGGGAGACCTGCGAATCGTTCACGGTTCGCTCAGGCCCTTCCGGTTCGGCGAGGAAATCATGCCGCGACTGGTTGATGAAGTCCCGATCCTGAGCGTGGCGGCATGCTTCTGCGACGGCGAGAGCCGAATCACCGGCGCAGCCGAGCTGAGGGTGAAGGAAACCGATCGATTGGCGGTGATGGCACGTCAGCTCAGGGCCATGGGAGCCGACATCGAGGAACATCCCGACGGACTCACCATCCGCGGGGGAAAGGCCCTCAAAGGTGCGGAGCTGGACAGTGAAACCGATCATCGCGTCGCCATGAGTCTTGCGGTGGCCGCCCTGATGGCCCAGGGGGATTCAACACTGGCCCGCAGCGATGCCGCTGCAGTGAGTTACCCAACCTTCTGGCACGATCTTGAGCGTCTTCACTGTTGAACCATCCGCTCGGAGAACTCAGAGCTCTCAGAACAGACGACGGCAGCCTGAGTCTGCACAGCGCCCATTTCGGTGAAGCGTTTCACAGCTCTGCAGGGGCGCTGGCTGAAGCGAAAGCGAAATTCGTCAGACCCGCCGAGCTGGAACGGTTCTCACAGGCAGATGAACTGAAGGTGCTCGATGTCTGCTTCGGTCTGGGTTACAACAGCGCTGCCTTGATGAGCGCGCTGCCTGAGAGCAGACCACCACGGATGCTGTGGTGGGGGCTGGAACTGGATCAACGGCCCCTGACCGAGGCACTGAAGCACCGGCCTTTCCGTGATCTTTGGCCACCGGCAGTGCTCAATCGGCTTGAGCAGCTTCAGCGGACCGGCAGCTGGAGAGACTCTGCAGGCCAGGGAACCATGGCCTGGGGAGATGCGCGACTGAACCTGAAGGCTTTGCCCAGCAGTTGCCAGCCGGACCTGGTTCTACTGGATGCCTTTTCTCCCAGCCGCTGCCCGCAGCTGTGGACTGAGGAGTTTCTGAGCGGTCTGGCCGATCGCCTGACGCCGGGAGGACGCCTGCTCACCTATTCCAGAGCCGCCGCCGTGCGGAGCAGCCTGCGACGTGCAGGTCTGGAGCTGCGCTCACTGCTGCCGGCTCCACGCCAGCGGATCGAATGGAGCTCAGGGACTCTGGCCGCCAAGGAGTCGGGCAAAGGCCGTCTGGCGGCGGAGGGTCCTGGCTGGACCGCACTGAGTTTCATGGAAGAGGAACATCTGCAGACGCGGGCTTCTGTGCCCTACCGGGATCCTGAAGGTGATGGCGATGCCGATCGGATCCGTCGCAGGCGCGAGCTTGAGCAGGAGAGCTGTGATCTGGAGAGCACCAGTGCCTGGCAGCGAAGATGGCGATGATCACTGCATTGATATTGATGATCTGACGTGTTCTGGCGCAGTGCTTTCAGAACCTGTATGGGCAGGGTTCAACAAATAAATCTGCTCGAATATTTTTCTCATCGCAGCAGCAATCAGCCAGCTTGCAAAGACCAACAGGACAACGATGTTGTCTGTTGTTTCTGTTGAATGCAGGTAAGGAGTTCAGGACATTTTTGATCTGGTCCCCATGAGGGTTCAGGCTGAAGCAAGTGATGCGCATTTCTGCGATGACGTTCACTCTGTCGGGGTTCGATTCCTGGACATTCCAGATCGTCTTCTACGGCAGTCTTCTGGTGCTTGAGGCCCTGCATGACGACGAGCGCCTCAGCACGGTGCTTGATCCGATGGACTGCACCCGTCAGCGGGCCCATGCCCTGATCCGTCAACCCAGTTGCACCCTCGTGGCTCGCTGAACTGG
>CAYWOE010000245.1:0-2047 GCA_964459855.1 uncultured Synechococcus sp.
ACCTTCCCATCGACCATTTCCGTCTGCTGGGGGTTAGTCCGACGGCGGAACCCGACGCTGTTTTGCGCACCCTTCAGCTGCGTCTGGATCGCTGCCCGGATCAGGGTTTCACCCATGAGTCGCTCAATCAGAGATCTGAGCTGCTGCGGTTGTCAGCCGATCTGCTCAGTGATTTAGAGCGCCGGGGCCAGTACGAAGCAACCCTGCTGGAACTCACTCGGGAGCATCCGGGCGAAACCGCCGGCCTGGAGCTGTCTTCCAATCTGGAGGTCGCCGGTCTGATGCTCCTCTGGGAAGCGCATGCACCGCATGAAGCCTTCCAGATGGCCCGTCAGGCCCTGCAGCCGCCTCAGGCACCTGCCCTGGGCAGCGGCAGGGAATCGGATCTGGCACTGCTGGCGGCTCTCGCCGCGCGCGATGCGGCTGCTCAGGATCAGGAACAGCGCCGTTACGAGTCAGCAGCCAACCTGCTGCAGGAGGGGATGCAGCTGCTTCAGCGGATGGGCAAGCTTCCCGAGCAGAGGCAGGTGCTCGAAGCGGAGCTCTCCAGGCTTCTTCCCTTCCGCATCCTGGATCTGCTCAGTCGCGATCTGGCTGAGCAGTCAGCCCGACGTGAGGGGCTGGCGATGCTGGAAAGCTTCATCAACGATCGAGGCGGACTGGAGGGAAGTGCCCTGGAGAGCCGCGAGACAGCGGATCTGCCCGCCGGCATGGATCAGGGAGCCTTCGAGCTGTTTTTCCAGCAGATCCGACGTTTCCTGACGGTTCAGGAGCAGGTTGATCTGTACGGAAGGCTGCAGGCAGCCGGTTCCGCGGATGCTTCGTTCCTCGCTGTGATGGCTCTTGCGGCAGCAGGCTTCTCCCAGCGCAAGCCCGAGCGGGTCCAGGACGCTCGAGCCCGTCTGGAGGAACTGACCCTGGAAGGTCTCGACACGCAGCCGCTGCTGGGATGTCTTGATCTGCTTCTCGGCGATGTCGATCGGGCTGAGCGCCATTTCGCAACCAGTCCCGACCCGGCACTGAAGTCATGGTTGTCGGCTCATCCGGGCGATGTCCTGGCGGCACTCTGCGACTACTGCCGCACCTGGCTCGGACGTGATGTGCTGCCCGGCTATCGCGACGTTGATGCTGAAGCCATCGATCTGGAGGCATGGTTCGCCGATCGTGATGTGCAGGCTTACGTGGAACGTCTGGAACGTCAGAAACAGCCCAGCGACTGGTCCCTCGAGGGTCTGTCTCCACTGACGGTTGATCCCGATGGAACGCTGCCGTTGCCTCTGCCTGATTCCGAGGCTCCAGCTGATCCATCAGCTGATCTGTCCGGTGACTTCTCATCGGACGCAGAGACCCTTCCGGCGGGAGGCTTTGCATGGCCTTCACTGCCGCGTCCAAGCCTTCCCTCGATGCCTCAGCTGCAGTGGCCGGATCTTCCACGGCCCAGTCGTTCGACCTGGATCGGGTCCGGAGTGTTCCTCGGAGTGGTTCTGATCATCGCTGCCTTCAGCATCATCGGACTTCGCCGGGAGGCGGAACAGCCTCAGCTGGCCGGCGAGACCTCGGTGGATGCACCTGTGGATCAGACGCCGAGCGGTGCAGACACCGATCCTCAGTCAGCCGATGCTCAGAACGAGGTCAAGCTCGATCGCACAAACAGTCCGGAGCCTGAACCCGATCCTGTGCTGCGCTCGGAACAGCCCTCCGATGATCAGCTGGAGTCGTTGCTTCAGGCCTGGCTTGACCGCAAAGCCGCCGTGCTTCGTGGTGAGGCCACTGCAGACGAACGCCTGCAGCCCATCGCCCGGGCAGGGCTGATCGCTCAGGTGCGTCGGCAACGATCTGCCGATCGCTCAGAAGGAGTGACTCAGAACGTGGAGGCGTCCATCGACTTCATGCGCGTCATCAGTCGCACACCCCAGCGCATTGAGCTCCGAGCTGATGTGGATTACCGCGATCAAACGGTGAACGCTGCCGGAGAGGTGGTGGATCGCACCTCCCCGAGATCGCTGAAGGTCACTTACATCCTCGGCAGGGATGCCGATGGCTGGCG
>CAYWOE010000246.1:0-2044 GCA_964459855.1 uncultured Synechococcus sp.
CCACCGTGAGGTACTACGCGGATTGCCGCGAAGGAACCATCAATGGGGGAACGCCAGGCAACGCCAACGAAGCGCAACTGCTCAATGCCGCCTGTCAGGTGGCGTTCGGTCAGTAGGCCTGATCAGCGGCGGAGGTGGATGCAGGTGCCAACAGCTCCTGCAAACGCCTCTCCGCCTGAGGTTCGAGCTGCACCTGGCAAGCGTCATAGGTCTTGGCCTGATTCACCCTGGCTTGGATGGAAGCCTGAGCCTGATTCCAGCCCTCAATCGAGAGATCTCGATAGATCTTTTCAACAGTTGCCATTGGTGAATTGACCAGTTCGGTGTACTCCACCTCCGCCAACTGGCCATCGGGAATGAGTGACCGCGCTGCCTCGAAGGCATCAAGCAGCAGCTGATGGGCCTGTGCCGTTTCCTCGACCTGCCTTTGCTGATGTGGTGCAGGCTGCAGGCCAATGAGATCGGCCAGTTTCTGCTTCACCAGCGTCAGCGAACGAACGGCATCTACAGGCTCACGTTTCAGCAAGACAAACCGCGCGCCAGGAAACAGATCAAGCAGCAGAGGAACCCGAGCTGTGTGGGCAGGATTCTTGATCAGCAGGTGACGCATGCCATCACCATCGTGAGCACAGGTGAGACGGGTGAAGTACAGCAGCTGACGTTGAAAACGACGGGTGCTTGACAATGCACAGCGATGGAAATGCTTCAGATAGTCCTGCGGGAACGCCACACCAGCCATGTGTGTGTCAATGGTGAGGCGGGCCAGGCCGATCTCGTCCTCCTGTGGATCCAGAGCGGACCAGGGCACGGCATCGATCGGCCGTGTCGCCGTCATCAAGCGGTTGAGAACAGCAATGATCAGTGGTTTGAGCAGCAGAGCCACCTGCGGAGCCACCGTGAGGGCATTCCGGGCCGTGGCGGCGCCGGGATCAGCTGCCAGCAACTGATGCAGATAGGTGGTGCCACTTCGCCAGTGGCCGATCACGATCACAGGGTCATCCGGCAGCTCAAGTTCTCGAAGAGACCTGCCCCAGATCAGAGACTGCAACCAACCAATTGGAGCAAGACAAAGCCCACCGATTCCTAGCTGCAAACCCCTGAGCAATCGGCTCGGCGAAGGCCGCGTCATTGCAAGGGCGGAAAAGAAAGCGTGTGGTGTGATGCAGCCGCCAGCCACTTGCCGATCGATGACGCGATGCATCGGTTTCACACGCATGTGCGGAATTTAAGCGTAGCGGGAAAAAAACGAATACTTTGGTAAGCCTTTCGACGATTATGTGAGCGCTGGCACTCCTGCCACTGAAGATCATCCATGCCAGGCGGAGAGCACTCGTTCTGCGCGGGTGATCAATTTCGTCTTTCGCTCAGCTACGGAACTCAAGCAACACTTCAAGTTGATTGGCAAAGACTACGATGCCATTCAACTGAGCCAAGGCCCTCTGCAAGGGCGGTTCAGAGTTGCAAACCTGGGCAGCATTTTCCTCGTTCAGCTTCAGACCAATCAGCGGCTGCTTCTCAACGGGGAACGAGGAGTTGACTGCATGAGCTTTTCCTTCGAAGCCTCAGGCATCGCTGACGAGCACCGGTTATTTAATATTCCAATTGCACCCTATTCCCTGAACGGATTCAGACAAGGTCAGATTGAATCGCATTTTCAATTGTCCGCCAATTCAACTTCTTATTTAGCGATTCTTTCAACAAGTCGATTTAATGCTTTCTTGAGACATTGTAACTCAGAATATTTAATCGAAAAACTCGAAGCCAACAATGCGCTTCAAATCCCCCCTTCTCTTCATGCTCAATTTAGAAAAGAGTTTGAATATCTAATTCTCTACCCGCCACTCACCTCTCAGCAGTGCAGACAGACCGCCAATCATCTCTACAGCGCCTTCCTCAACGCCATCAGCAAGCAGTCAGAAATCAATTATATGACTTACGCACCATCTCCAAGGCAGCAACTTGTCAAGGAATTTGTTGCCTGGGCTTTTTCAAATGCAAGCCAGGACTGGAATCTCGACCAAATCAGTGAGTTTCTCTTTGCATC
>CAYWOE010000247.1:0-2043 GCA_964459855.1 uncultured Synechococcus sp.
CGAGCTGCGAGAAGGTGGCCACCACATTGACGATCGTGACCCTGTAGAAGCGCTCCGTGTAGAAGTCATAGGCGAGCAGATCCTGAAACCAGCGCAGGATCGGGTTGAGTGATCGAGACCAGGCCTTGTTGAGGGGGACGAGCGCCCCTGCCAGCAGACCGGCGGCACCACTCCCCACCACGAGACCTGCTGCCCAGAGAGGAAAGGCCAGCAGGCCATCCAGGGATTCCAGGCGAATCAGCAGGAATGGGGTCAGCACCACGATCACGGTGAGCGCCACCATCGGCAGAGCCATCTGCCAGTTGATCTCAGCCGCCCGGCGGGTCTTGGCGAGTGAGGGACCGAGGAACACCTGACGGAACACCCGGGTGAGATTCAGAGCGGTGAGGGCATTGGTGATCAGAAAAACAGGCACGAACACCGCCTCTCGGGCTCCTACCAGCTCAACGGCCTGAGCCAGGCAGAGGAATCCTCCGAGCGGGAGCAGACCGACCAGCCCGGCACCGCCCACCAGGAAGGAACCGGTGGTTGCCGGCATACGGCTGCCCAGCCCACCGAGTTCAGTGATGTCCTGACAGTTCGTTGATGCGATCACTCCCCCCACGCTCATCGACAGAAGAGCCTTGGACACGGCATGGGCGTAGAGGAGCAACAGCGCCAGAACGGGCACCTGCAGGGAGATGGCGATGAACACCAGACCGAGATAGGCCGTCGTTGAGTAGGACAGCGTGCGCTTGATATCGACCTGGGCGATTGACACCAGGGAGCCGCCGATGGCGCTGATCGTTCCGATCACCTGAAGCACCACCAGGGTCACCGGGGCATGCTGCAGCAGGGGCATGACCTTGAGCAGCACGATGGCTCCGCAGGTCACCACCACGGAGTTACGCAGAATCGATGCGGGGTTGGGGCCCTCCATGGCCTCATCCAGCCACAGGTGCATGGGGAACTGCGCACACTTGCCGGTCGGACCTGCGACCAGCCCCAGGCCGAGCAGGGTCGCAGCCAGTGGCGTGAGCGTGTCCTGGGCCGACCAGCTGTAGAGATCATCGAAGCCCGTCACGCCCGACCAGGCCGTGAGTGCCACCACACTCATCAGCAGCATCACATCACCGACTCGCTTGGTGAGAAAGGCATCGCGGGCTGCGGTGACCACAAGCGGCTGGGCATACCAGAAGCCCACGAGCAGATAGGTCGAAAGGGTGAGCATCTCCAGCAGGAAATAGCTCTGAAACAGGGAGTCGCTCAGCACCACGCCGGACATGGCACCTTCGAAGAAGCCAAGCAGGGCGAAGAAGCGTGCCAGGGCCCACTCCTTGTCGAGATAGCCCAGCGAATAGATCTGGGAGAGAAGGCTCAGCCCTGTGATCAGTTCGAGTGCTGAAACGTTGGTCAGCGACAGACTGAAGCTGATCTCCAGATTGAGATCACCGACAGACAGCCAGGGCATGCCGATCACCGCCGGACCGTTGGCCATGACGTCCCTCAGGACGAGACTGCCGTGAATCACGGCCAGCAGGGTCAGAAGAATGTTGAGGTAGGCCGGCGGACGATGGGCGTCTCTACGGAACCAGCCGAAAGCCCAGGGAAGGGACACCAGCATCCCGGCGAATCCGTAAAGCGGAATCAGCCAGGCGGTCTGAAGTGGCAGCGAAAGAGCTGTTGTCAAAAGCAACGAGACCCGAAGGGCCGTTGTGGTGCGTGTTGGCCGCGGAATCTAGTCCGAAATGATGCACGGGAAGGTTCATGGTCAACTGCGTCGTCGCACATTGGTAGGCACGAGTGCCGGCTCAACCTCCTGATGGGGCCGGGCAATGATGTGGGCCGCAACGAGGCCATCACCGACGCGCTCACAGGCATCAGCGCCTGCACGCACCGCTGCGTTCACGGCACCGGTCTCACCACGGACCATCACCGTGACGTAGCCGCCGCCGACATATTCGCGGCAGATCAGCTGCACTTCAGCTGCCTTGGTCATCGCATCAGCAGCTTCGATCGCAGGCACCATGCCGCGGGTTTCGATCATGCCGAGAGCAATGCCCT
>CAYWOE010000248.1:0-2030 GCA_964459855.1 uncultured Synechococcus sp.
TGGCGGAGAACCGAACGCCGCATCATTGGAGGCTGACTCGCCAGAGCCTGCAAACCTCGCCATCCTCGAACTGAACGTGTTGAACACGATGCAGTCGGAACGGGTACGGCTCCAGAAACAGGGAAAGATCTACCAGTTGCTGCTGGTGCTCTGTCTGCTGGTGATGGCGAGCTTTGCCTTTCCGCGGGTGACCTGGCTGGGCAACCTCGGCTACGCCCTGATCGCGCTGCTGCTCACCCAGCTGGTGATGCTGCGCAAACAGGTGCTGAGCGTTCACGACCGGATGTATCAGATCCTGGGGATCGTGGCCCTGATCACCCAGCTGCTGTGGTTGTTCACACCCGTGCACTGGAACTTCAGCGGTGTTCCCCTGGTGGTGAGCTGGATCTTGATGGTGGGGTGGAGTGTGGTGCGTCTGGTGAAACGACTGGCCACTGAGGAACACGTGAACACGCGCGTGCTGATGGGCGCCGCCGCCGGCTACCTGCTGCTGGGCCTGACTGCCGGGCTGATCATGATCGGCGTGGAAACCATCCAGCCGGGCAGCTTTGAACCGGTGAACATGCCCAGCGTCAGCGACATCGGCAACGCCAGCGTGATCGAGTGGACGCCGGTGTTCGCGAAGATCAACTATTTCGCCTTCATCTGTCTCACGACCGTGGGCTTCGGTGACATCACCCCGATGAATCCGCTGGCTCGGATGCTTTCGGTGACCACAGGCGTGGTGGGTCAGCTGTATCTGGCGGTGGTGATGGGCGTGCTGATCGGCCGCTTCAGCTCGGAGCTGCGCAGGGGTTGAGCTGTGCCTGCAGCAGCAGATCGTTCCCGAGCCTGCAGGCGGAGTCAAAACTGAGCGGCAGAACCTGATCCATGGCCGTGAAGCCCAGATCACCCAGTGGGGTACGCGCTGGCTCTCCACCCAGCAGTTTCGGGGCGATCACCGCGGCAATCTCCTGCACGCAGCCCTGCTGGAGTGCGGCAGCAGCCAGAGCGGGGCCGCATTCCCACAGCACCCGGTTGCAGCCGCGCTCTGCAAGGCAATTGAGCAGAGGCAAGGGCTCACAACGTTGCAGAGCCTCAAGCGCCACACCCCTGTGCTGCAGAACGGCCAGCTGTTCCGTCTGTGATGGCTGCAGTTCAACGGCGGCGTGAACCACCAGGGTGTCGGCCACATCCTGTTGCCAGAGCTGGGCGGTGGCAGGCAGATCAAGGCTGCGGCTGAGCACCACCCGCAACGGTTCAGGCGACCTGCGGCCTCGGCTGGTGAGCAAAGGGTCATCGGCGCGGACCGTGCCACCACCGACAATCACCGCATCGCATTGTGCGCGCAGGTCATGCACCCAGGTCCGAGCAGGAGGGCCGCTGATCCACTGGCTGGCTCCATTCGGCAATGCCGTGCGCCCATCGAGGCTCATCGCCCACTTGAGCACCCCCCAGGGGCGACCGGTGCGCACGCGGTGCACAAAAGCCCTGTTCTGATGGGCAGCGTCTTGAGCCAGCACGCCGCTGATCACCTCAAGGCCGGCATCGCGCAACCGCTGCAGACCGCCACCTGCAACCCGCGGATCAGGGTCCGTGAGCGCCACCACAACCCTCCGGATCCCAGCGTTGAGAATGGCCTCGGTGCAGGGCGGTGTTCTGCCGTGATGACAGCAGGGCTCAAGCGTCACCACGATCGTGCCGCCGCGTGCCGCCTCACCGGCCTGGGCCAGAGCTCCGGGTTCGGCATGGGGTTGACCAGCACGCGCATGAAAACCTTCCCCCACCAGGCGACCGTTGGAATCAAGAACAACGGCTCCAACCAGGGGGTTGGGGCTGGTGCGACCTTCCGCCAGTGCCGCCAGCTGCAGAGCTCGGCGCATCCAGCGAATCCAACGCTGCTCCTGGATGGCCGGATCGGTCATCAGCTCAGTTCAGCGGCTCGGTCTGCACATCGCGCCACTCCGCAACCACATAGGGAGGAACAGGCATTTCATTGAAAACACCGGGCAGAAACAGCCTCAAGGGGCGCTTGTTGGTCAGATCATTGA
>CAYWOE010000249.1:0-2024 GCA_964459855.1 uncultured Synechococcus sp.
CTCCACTGGGCAGGATCCTCGACGATCCCCTGCCGATGGCGCGCCGCGCTCGGCTCCGCAGCGAGGCGGAACGTCGCCGTTTCGTGACCCGCAGCACGCGGCAGCGCTCCGCCACGATTTTGGAGCGCTGGCGTTTCCTGGTGGAGGGCACCGTTCAGGGCGTGGGCTTCCGCCAGGCCTGTCGACGCAGAGCAATGGAACTTGGGCTCAGCGGCTGGGTCCGCAACCTCGATGACGGTCGGGTGGAAGTGCAGGCGGAAGGTGAGCAACTGCCTCTCAATGAGCTGAGACTCTGGTGCGAGCAGGGGCCCAGCGATGCGAGAGTTCGTCTCGTGAGGCCTTGCCAGATCCCCATCACCGGTGCCGACTGGTTTGAGATCCGTCACTGAAAACGGTTCGCTGACGCCAGCTGGAGCCAGGAGCCAAATCGCCCCCTGATGGTCACAATCTGAGCAGAGACAGATTCCTCTGGCCATGGCCAATGACCGCCAACTCTGGCTCCTGCGTCATGGAGCCACCGAGTGGGCTCGCAATGGACGTCACACCGGCAGCACAGACATTCCTCTGCTTCCTGAGGGAGAGGAGGAGGCGCGCCAACTGGCTCCTGTTCTGACCCAAGAGCGGTTCTCAGCGGTTTTCAGCTCGCCTCTTCAACGCGCTCAACGAACCTGCGAACTGGCCGGCCTGGGCAAGACCATGACCGTGATGAAGGAATTGCGGGAGTGGGATTACGGCGATTACGAGGGAATCACCACTCCTGAAATCCGCCGCACGGTGCCTGACTGGAACGTCTTCACCCACGGCTGCCCCAATGGCGAAGACGCAACGGCCGTGCAGAAACGCTGTGAAACCGCCATTCGGATCGCACTGGAGACACCCGGAGATGGCGATGTGGCACTGTTCGCGCACGGACACCTTCTGCGGGCCTTGGCCGGAACCTGGGTCGGGCTTGGAGCCCTGGGTGGTCGCATGCTGATGCTGAGCACGGGGAGTCTCTGCGTGGTCGGTTTCGAGCATGGGAATCGTGCCATCGTGCGCTGGAATGCGCCTGCCAACGGCCGTTTCTGATGAGTGACACAACCCTCTGGGCTGAACTTCTGGCCTATGGGACCGGCATCGGTCTATCGCCGATTCATATTGCCGTCCTGCTGCTGCTGCTTCTGGGACCCAATCCCATCAAACGAGGCGGGTGGTTCGTCGCAGGCTGGGTGATCACCACACTTCTTGCCGCCACGCTGTTGGTGACGGTCGGGCACTCCTTCGTCCTGGACATGAGCCATGGCTCCCATCACCGCACGGGCCTGGATCTGCTGGCCGGTGGGGCTCTGGTCGCAATCGGTGGGCGGGAGCTGATCAAATCTTTCACTGAAGGGTCTGAACCACCGGCCTGGACCAGGGGCATCGACCGTTTCATGGCCATGCCGCTTCCGCTGCTGTTGTTGCTGGGATCCATCGGCGAAGTCATCAGCCCTGACGACATCGTGCTGTTCGCCAAGTCAGCGGGTGTGGTGTTGTCCGCGCAGTTACCCACCTGGCAGGAGGCAGTGGGTCTGATCGCTTTCACATTCGGGGCCAGTCTGTTTCTGCTCACCCCGTTCGTTGCCGTGATCATCGGTCGCGACAGGGTCATCCCCCTCCTCGAGAAAGGGAAGGAGCTCCTGTTTGCGCGAGGCAGTCTTCTGGTTGGGGGAGTGAGCCTCGGACTTGGGATCTACCTGGGCTGGCAGGGCGTCAGCGGTCTGACAGTGATCTGAACCGAGGCCTGCGCATGGGCAAGGGAAGGGGAATCAGTCACTCCTCAGCGAGGCCGCGCAATGCCTTGCTCCAGACCGCGGCATCGCGCTGTCCGTTCCCGACCAGAAAAACCCCATGCCTGGCACGACTGACAGCCACGTAAGCCAGTTGTTGATGGAACACCTGCCTCTCGGGGGCCAGATGTTCGAACGTGCGTGGAAACACATCATCAGCAACGAAAACCTCGCCAAAGCTGCTGCCCTGACTGCGATGCACCGTGAGCACTGCAG
>CAYWOE010000250.1:0-1992 GCA_964459855.1 uncultured Synechococcus sp.
CCATTCACAGTGAGTGCAAACAGACCACGGGTTTCCAGAACGGGAGCCAGATCAAGCCGGTCCTGAACATCATCAAACGTTTCCACCAGACCACCGGCTGCGACAGCGCCAAGCACGGGAATCCCTGAAGTGATTCCACCCAGGAGCTGGAGGGTGCGGGCCTGACCCTCCTGCCAGGTGATCCAACCTTTCTGCTGGAGATGCCGCAGGCGACTCTGAACAGGCGCCGGGGAACGCAGGCCCATGGCCTGCATCATCTGACGGATGGATGGGCTGTGACGATGACAGCCGATGTAATCGGCAAGCCAGTCGTAAAGCTCTTGCTGAGCAGTCGTGAGCGGCTCGGGGGATCCAGAAGACACCGGCAATTCATCTGTTCGTCAATACATTTGTACCGGTCATCAGGTGTCATGGCAAGAGCTCACTCAGGAGCAGGCAACCCACAGATCCAGCGAACTTTGTCAGACGTGTCTTCGCGGCCGACGTAATCCAGCCACTGACCCTGAGGGCCGCTGCGCTGCAGCCGCTTCTGGTTGCAAAGCGCACGCATGCGCAATTCGCGCACCAACCAGGTGTTCTGCCCTTCTCGCTGCATCAGCAACGCAGCCTCGAACTCCACACCCGCTTTCGTTCGAGCCGGATCGCTGAGGTACTCACCAGCTTTCAGGCTGGGTGTGTCCATTGCCTCCATGAACATCCAGGGACGCAGCGAAAGCTTCCCTGAGGCTTGCAAGGTTTTCCGTGTCTGAGCCCAGAGTGGCGGCTCCGGCGATGGTGACCAGGCCTCCGCTCTCGCGGAAACACTGCCGAGAGCCAAGGTCAGCGCAACCACACCAAATTGAACCAGGCTGTTCACTCTTCCTTCTCCTGGTGCGAATGATCGGAACGTTCCTTGATCAGTTTCGCGAGGATCTCCAATTTGGCATTTTCAGACTCTGAAGCTCTCGAAGCCATCCAGGTGCTCGCGACCTTCATCTGCGTGACCTGCTGAAGCAGAGACAGTGCTGTTTGCCGGAGAGTCTCGATGTCATCGCAATCTCGAATCAGGCGACCCCATCGTTCAGTCTCGAAAGAGTGCTCAAGACCTTGCTGAAGAGGATCGATGCTCACGATTCAGCCTCCCAGCTCAGCATCGGATCGGATTCACCGCTGCAGATGGCCCGAGCACGGAGATAAAAGCCGCTTTCCGTATCACCGGCGGCTTCAAGGGAGTCGAGAACCTTTTGCCAGTTGTCTCGTTCCTGCTGGTCCATGGATCGAATCTGTGGTGCGGTGACCCTAGAGGTCTTTCAAAAAAATCAGGGTCTGATCAGCCACTGTTCTCCATTCGGCATCGGCGGTGATGACATGACCACTGCCCTCCAACCAGTGCATCACCACGCGCTCGGATCCGGTCCTCTGCCTGAGCATCTCCACACCCCGACGCGTGATCACCCTGTCTTCTGTGCTGGCAATCACCATCATTGGTTGATGGAGATCCCTCAGCTGGCGACGGGTTGAAGCGATCAAGCCCAGCACACGCACGCTGCATCGACTGGGCCAGCGTGAATATCTCCAGAGACGATCAACGGTTTCTGGATCCACGAAATCATCAACAGGACCTGGCACTGAAGGGAGAACAAGAGACAACAGCGGTGCAATCAGTGCACGTGGATCGCCACTGATGATCGGCGGGGAGTAGGCGATCACGGCATCCACCGCGGGACGGCGAATCCCAGCCTGAATGGCAAGAATCGAACCCAGTGACAAACCGGCGAGCACCACCCGTTGCCCTTTTGCCAGGAGACGATCCACAACGGCATCAATCTGCTCCAGCCACTGCCGGGGCTGAACAGGCATCAGGTCTTCCAGACAGGTTCCATGGCCGACGAGCAGCGGAGCCTCGACAGCAAAACCCTGTTCATACAGAGCATCTGCAAGGAGAGACATCTCAGCGGGAGACCCCGTGTATCCGTGCACGAGCACAACAGTGATCGGTCCACCAGGCCTGCA
>CAYWOE010000251.1:0-1987 GCA_964459855.1 uncultured Synechococcus sp.
CCATAGGAAATTAACATTCAGGTCGACGCAAACAGCTTTTGAGCGCTGAACCCGAGGGAGATCAGGGATTGGACCCAGCAATGCGTGAACGGCTGCTGCGTGAGTCACGCACTCCCTGGAGGGGACTGCGCAGGCTGCTCTGGGTCGCGCTTTTCGCTTCCGGTGGTCTCGGGCTTTTCGTGATGAGTTTCAGCATCAGTGCCGGCAACAGTGCTGTCGGCTCTGACCTGGCCATCCAGGTCGGAGCCGTCGTGCTGTTCGGGGGGTTGCTCTGGTTCGATCGCGATCGCGGCAGCGACTGATGCTGGATCAGCCTTGCTCTCGGCTGAGCTGACTTCGGTCGCCCCGGAGCTCTGCTCAGAAAATTCCTCACCAATCAATGTTTCTGCTTCGGCCTCAGACTGTGCTCTGGGTGTTGAATCGGGCGCCGAAGGAAGTGACGGCTGATCAGTTGCAGCATCAGTGTCCTTAGCCGTGTCGTCTGCGCTGCACTGATCATCCGCATCCAGATTGGTTGGATTTTCCAGGGTTTCGAGCGCGGCTTCGATCACTGCGATGTCTGCGGATGCCTCAGCGTCATCTGCTTCCTTCTCCTCTGCAGGGATGACTTCGCTCTGCTCCTCCTTGTTGACTGTTTCAGGCAGGATCTCCTCAGTTGCGGTCTCGGCGGTTTCTGCTGGAGCGACGAGTGTTGAGGCAGCAGCTGATTGAGAGATGGCGGCGTCGCCAGTTCCACTGGCTGCTGTCTCTGTTGAATGCCGTTGTTCCGTGGTGGGTGCCTCCCATTGCAGCGGCGGCAGTTGCAGAAGCCCCAGGCCGAGGGACAGGTGGTTGGTCTGAAGGTCGGCTGCGTTGATCGGAGTGAGATCCGCAAAGATCTGATCGCTGCGTGTCAACAACCAGATGGCCTGAACAACCTGTTGCCATTGCCAGAGCATCAGAGCCAGCAATGGAGACGCGATCAGCAACGCCGTGAGTCGGCTGCTGTCGCTCGTGGGTGAGAAATCCACCACCAGAAGTGCTGAACGGTCGATCCACCAGAACAACGGCAGAAGCACTGCAATGCCAATGATCAGAGCTGCTTTCAGACCCAGCGGCTGCTGAATGGCGCTGATGCGACGTTGATCAACACTTCGTTTTGCCGCCGGTATGCGCACCAGAAGCAGGGAGGCCCAGTCAGGAGCACGACGCCACATCAGCACGCCGGGAGCGACAACTGCCAGTCCCCAGATCAACAGCCGCTCGAGTGACGGGGCGGGCCCGAATCCAGGGCCTGCCAGCACGAGCCGGAGCAGCTCGAGCTCCAGCGGAATGACGGCCAGCGCCATCAACTGAAGCCAGAGCAGTGGCTCTCGGCGGCTGATCATCAGGTGGTGAGCTTGCGACGCTGCGTGACCATCTTGAAGGCTTCGATGCGATCGCCTTCCTGCCAGTTGGCAAAACGATCGGTACCGACACCACATTCGAAACCGGTGGCCACTTCCTTGACGTCGTCCTTGTTGCGCCGGAGTGAATCGAGATCTCCGGCATAGACAACCTCCTTGCCGCGGTGAACACGAACCTTGCAGTTGCGCTGAAGTTTGCCGGTGGTGACATAACAGCCGGCCACTGCACTCTTGCCGATGGTGAACACGGCACGGACCTCGGCTTCGCCCAGGGCTTCCTCAACCAGTTCGGGTTCGAGCAGGCCCTCCATCGCCAGCTGGATGTCTTCCAGCAGCTTGTAGATCACGTCGTAGTCGCGCACATCCACGCTGTTGGCATCGGCTGCCTTTTTGGCCCCCGAGGCCATCGAGGTGTTGAAGCCGATGATCACGGCTCCCGATGCAGCCGCCAGGTCGACATCGGTCTCGGTGACCTCGCCAGGGGCTGAGAGCAGAACCCTCACCTGAACTTCGTCCTTGGGCAGCTGCTCCAGGGAACCGAGGATGGCTTCGACGGAACCCTGGACATCGGCCTTGAGGATGAGGTTGAGCTCCTTGAGCTC
>CAYWOE010000252.1:0-1985 GCA_964459855.1 uncultured Synechococcus sp.
ATCTGCGTCGTGCTGATCTCCGTGGAGCCGTGGTGATCAATGCCTATGCGCCGGACGTGCGTACTGCAGGAATGCGATACGCAGGTGCGGATCTCACCGGCAGCCATCTCATTTACGGAGGTGGACCGGACTGACGCTGGTCCTGATCAGAACGGTCGCCTGTCAAGTTCGTCGGCCAGGTTGCGTGGTGTGTAGGGGATGAATGGCCGCCCGGTTCCCGTGAAGTTGAAGTCGTTGAGGCGGAAGCGGAAACCGCCGATGCCTTCATAGGGGTTGAAGTAGAAACCCAGGTCGTAGCTTCGGCGCTGCCAGCGCAGCTCAATGTTGGAGTTGATCACGTTGCCGTAGAACTCGGAGCCTGGATCAATATTCACGCCGATGCCTGCATTCAGAAGCAACGGACCCGCAAGCTGCTGAGTGATGCCGAAGCCAAGGGTTGCGAGGTCCACCGACTGGTCGAATTCAAACGGACTGTCTCCGTCTTTCAGGGTGCCGCCACCGGCGATTGAGAGCTGGGTGTAGTCAAGGAAAGGCTTGCTGAACGTGCCGAGGGTGAGTGTTGGCCCTCCGGTGAGGCTGATCGTGTTCTGACTCTTTCCGTTACCGAAGGCCGCGAGGGATGTATTGATGTTGGTGCGCAGGGTCAGGCCCGGCACGATGGCGACCGGTGAGTAGCGGTAAGCCGCTTGCGGAGTGAGTGCTGCCGGCTTCCCGCGCCAGAGCGGATAGCTGCTGTTCATCGACCCGTAGAAATTGGCGCGCAGGGTGTCGATCAGGTTGGTGCTTGTGAAACTTTCCGCCTGGTAGTTGCCGACGCCGAAACGCCAGATGTAATTGTTTGAGAGCTTGCCCCATCGCCAGTCGCCCTTCTGTTCGGCGAAGGCGCCGTAGGCGCTGTAGACGTCGGTCTCGCCAAGGGAACCATTCCAGGTGCGGTAGCGATAGGCAGCGAAGAACCGTGTCTCCACCTCGCCGAGAAGAGGAAGCTTGATGAAGCGATTCAGATTGCCCCAGAAACGACTGCCGTTCATGAAACTGCTGGGGTTGAACGTGCTGATGTCGGCTTCCGCCCTGGCGTTCCAGCCCAGTACCTCACCACTGAGTTCGGCTTCGAGGCCGAACAGGTCTCCGATCGCGTTCTCCTGGGTCACTTCGGAACTGTCGATGGATGTGCCCGGAGCCACGTAGCTGTCGTTGCTGCCATCGATGGCCCGTTGGAGCAGGAACTGCGGTTGCAGATCCAGAGTGATGTTGTCTGTCAGCTCGATGGACTTGACCTCACGGCCAACGAAGAAACCACTGCGGTCATCGTTGTCGATGCCCAGCACCCAGCGGTTCACAACCTCTTCCTGCTTCTGAATTCTCTGGGTTCTCGAAACGGGGATCGGCAGCCGCTCCTCAACAATCAGGCGGTTGCGTTGGCTCTTGATCAGGATGTCGCCGTTCTCCTCCTCCGTGGCCACGACATCCTCGGCATCGATGCGGGTCTGTGCCGGTGTGTAGGGATCATTGGTGAAGCTCATGCGGCTGGCCGTCCAGCCCTCAGGCGTGAACTGCACCTCGGCAGCCTGGATTCGCCAGCGGCTGATTTCACCGGTGATCAACTGACTGCGCCCGCGCTGTCTCAGCTGTGAGGGTTTCACTCCTCCGTAGCGGTTGGCGGCCAGCACTTCGCTGTTGCGGACCTTGTCACCGATACCCCGGCTTTGTTCGAACACAAGCCGTTGTTGCAGCTGGATGCTGCTGATCCGCTGATCGATGGCCGCGATCGCCTCACTGCGCAGTGTCTCCTGTTCCCATGGCGAGCGGGCTGGTTGCTTTGACTTCGGCGATGGCTCTTCAACAGCGGCGGAGGCCGAGCTCGTGGCTGCATCACGCGGCGGATTGCCCATCGTGATGTCTTCGAGTTGTTCGCTGAGGCCCTGTGGTTTGATCCTGGCGGCGCGGTCGGGGTCAGGACACCCAAGCGGTGGTGGTGCTTCAGG
>CAYWOE010000253.1:0-1970 GCA_964459855.1 uncultured Synechococcus sp.
CTTGCCCACTGGTCCGGAGCAGCTGCCGACGTTGCATGACGTGCTCCTGCTTTGGCCGTCTGATCAGACGGCGCTGGTTTCGGGAAGGTTATCGATCGTTCAGGCCCCGGCCGTGGTTTCGCAATCAAAAAAAGCCCCCTGCCGTGGCAGAGGGCTGGATCGTTCTCGCGATCAGGTTCTGTCCTGGTGGATCTCAGCTTTCCACCTTCACCGACACCGTGGTGCGGTTGTCCGTTTTGGGCGCCTCGATCGTGAGAATGCCATCGCGATAGCTGGCCCGCAGTTGATCGCGGTCGAGGGAATGGGCGAAACGGAAGCTGCGGCTCCAGTTGCCGAAACGGAACTCGCTGAGCAGGGTGTTGTCCGTAGCGGTTGCCTCTGCATCAGCGGCATCGGTTCGGGGTCGCTGACGCTCTGCGCTGACGCTGAGGCTGCGATCGCTGGCTTTCACGTCAATGCTGTCGTGGGCCACGCCAGGCAGCTCCAGACGCACGGTGTAGTGGGTTTCGGTTTCGTGAATCTCAGCGGCAGGTACACGCTCGACCTGAGAAAGCTGCTGGTCGAGACGTTCGAACAGGTCGAAGGGTGATTGACGAAGGGTGATCATGGGTAACTCCTGAAGAGTGATGTTGATGGGGTGTTGGCATCACCCACATCGCCAATATGAGCAGGCTGATTGAATCTGAAGAGGGGGACAACCGTCCGATTCTGTTCGGTCTCGACGACCGTGTTCGGTTGTTGCGAAAGGGTTGTAGCGTCAACCGAACATCAAGAATTGCAATTCAGAGCCTGTGCCAGCTTGAGAACGCTGCCGCCTGACCGCAGTTGCAGTTTTTGTCATCCCAGAGGGTCCAGATCCTTGCATTGCTGATCATGAATCGTTGCCCGGTTCGTGACACTCTCACGCCGCTGTAGCCCTCGCAAGCATCCCGTTGTTGGGCCTGCTGCAGGGCAGAGGCGCGTTGCACACGTTCCTCCGCTTCGGCCGTGTAACGGGAGGGCATGCCGATCATGGCCTCCCAGGATCGTTCCCACAGACGCAGGGCGGTGGCGTTGGCATAGATCAGCAGAGGATCACTGCTGTTGTCGTGGGCGAGAACGGCCATCTCGCTGCTGAACAGGTCCTGGATGCTGCAGTCCACCAGGGGCTTGTCAAATGCCCGTTGGTGAGACGACATCAGCCTCGAGACCAGGATCAGCGTTTCCGGCGTCTGCCAGGGCGCGGGTTCAGCCACCGGCCGCCATGGCCTCCAGCATGGCCTGCTGCGCCAGGGCCTGACCCTGGGCGCGCAGGTGCTGGAGAAAGCGAGGTCTGGCTTCGGGGAAGCGTGGTTCCTCCGCCAGGGGCAGATCACCCGCCGCATCGAGGCCCGTGTCGCCTTCCATTGCAGGGGTGATCACCACCAGATCGCCATCGAGGCTGGCCTCATAACGCCACCAGAGGGTTGGGTCCACCACCGCCGGATGGGGGGGGGTGACGCTGTCCTCTGCACTGGCCCTGCCTTCGTCAGTCGCAGTCGCCTGTCTGCTTTCCGCCTTCGTCTGTTCAGCCCTGGCCTGCAGGGCCTTGAGCCGATGTTCTGCCAGGTTCTCAAGCAGCTTCGTTCGCGTGCGCCCTCTCAGCTGAAACAGCACGAAGGGGTCTTCGCTGAAGCGTTCCCCCATCAGGAAATACACCGCGCTGATGTGCTTGCAGGGATTGGCCTTGTCAGGGCAGCTGCATTCACTGCGCACCTCCTGCAGCTTGAAGGGGAAGAGCCGCCGACCACTGGCTGCGAAGGCCCGTTCGATGTCCGCCGGCATGATTCCTGCCAGCAGCTGCGCGGACCAGCGAGCCTTCTGCGTGAGAGCTTCCAGCACGAAACCCCAGTCTTCGTCGCTGAGCACATCCAGCCAGAGCTTGACTTTGTACGGATCTTCATCGGTTCCCTGAACACGGGCATGCACCCGCCGACCCTCGAACCGGATCG
>CAYWOE010000254.1:0-1965 GCA_964459855.1 uncultured Synechococcus sp.
TCAAGCACCGCAGAACCGCTCTGTTCTGAATCCGATGCTTCGGCCACCTCGTCGTTTCAGCGCTCTGCTGGTTGCCCTTGTCCTGCAGAGCTCTGGCCTGCTGATGGCATTGCCCAGCCGAGCTGCCAGCGCTCTCGCGGCCTGGTCGCTGGGTAGTGATGGGGTCCTGCAGCTGCGAACAGCAACAGGAGCTCGCCTTGATGCGTTCTACGAAGCGGGCTCAGGCGGAAGGGGCCCAAGGGTCTGGATCGATTTCCCCGGCGAACTGAGTCGACCGCGCAAACTGCGAGGGACCGGTCCTGTTCGCGAGGTTCGACTCGGCAAGCCCAACCCCGGCGCAACACGTCTGGTGATCGAATTCAAGCCAGGTGTTGAACTTGATCCTGGCCAGCTGCGACTGATCGGCACCTCCCCGGATCGCTGGAAGTTGATGTTCGAGGGGCTGGCCACCCGAGGTCTGCGCCCCATCGGGGAAGGCGATCTCAACCGCTCCGGTTCCGGTCGCTGGGGAGGCGTTCGCATCAAGCCCACCCGAACACCGGTGAATGCCGCCGGACTGCCGAGTGTGCCGCGGGGGCGTTACCGGGTCGTGATCGATCCCGGTCATGGCGGACCTGACCCGGGCGCAGTGGGCATCAGGGGGATTCGTGAGTCGGAGATTGTGCTCGACGTGTCTCTGCAGGTGGCCAGGCTGCTGGAGGCCAAGGGGGTTCAGGTCACCCTGACCCGCACGGCGGAGGTGGATGTTGACCTGCCTCCAAGGGTTTCGCTGGCCAATCGAATCGGGGCCACGGCGTTTGTGAGCATCCACGCCAACGCCATCAGCATGTCCAGGCCGGAGGTGAACGGCATCGAAACCTTCTACTTCTCCGATCCGCGTTCCGCCCGGCTGGCAGCGCACATTCAGCAACAGGTGCTGAATGTCTCCCCGGGTAGTCCCAATCGCGGCGTCCGTCGTGGTCGTTTCTTTGTGATCCGCCGCACCACCATGCCCTCGGTGCTGGTGGAAACCGGTTTTGTCACGGGCAACCTCGATTCGCCCCGACTGGCCACCGCATCGCACCGGCGTCGACTGTCTCTGGCCATCGCCGCCGGCATCCTGGAGTACCTGCAGGGGGTTCGATGACCATCCGTCTCGGACTGTTTGACAGCGGCCTGGGAGGACTCACCGTTCTCCGCCGCGTTCTTGAACGCCATGGATCCCTCCAGGTGGTCTACCTCGGTGATACCGCCCGCGTTCCCTACGGCAGCCGTTCTCCGGCGGAAATCCGCTCCATCGCGTCAGAGGTGGTGGGCTGGCTCAGTCAGCATCAGGTCACAACGGTGGTGATGGCCTGCAACACCACCAACGCGCTGGCCAGGGATGTCGCCGAAGGACAGGCCGGTGTTCCGGTTGTGGGACTCATCGGTGCGGCTGCTGCGATGGTCGAGGAACCCCGCGTTGGTGTGCTGGCCACACCGGCGACCGTGGCCTCCGGGGCCTATCGCGAGAGCATTGAGGCCCTTCGTCCGGGAACCCTCGTGGTGCAGCAGGCCTGCCCCGACTTCGTTCCCTTGATCGAGACCGGAGATCTGCTCTCCGAAGCACTGCGTGATGCCGCAATCCGCTACCTGCAACCCCTGCGGGAGGCTTCGGTGGACTCCGTCGTTCTGGGCTGCACGCACTATCCACTGCTGGTGCCGCTGCTCAGGAACCTGTTACCGGATTCCATCCGTCTGATCGACCCTGCCGTCGCCGTGGCCAGTCAGCTCGATGCACTGCTGGGGAAGCCATCACCGGGAGGACTGGATCAGCCTCTCGCTCTGGAGTCAACCCGCATCTGTGTCACGGCTGATGCTGAGGGATTCGCTGAACGCGCCACGCCCTGGCTTGGGCAGCGGCCACGGGTCGAGCTGGTGCAGCTGCAGTGACAGGTCGGCGCCTTCTAGGATCTGCGCACCGAGGGGATCCATGACCACCGTCAC
>CAYWOE010000255.1:0-1959 GCA_964459855.1 uncultured Synechococcus sp.
GCATTGATCACCGGAATCGACGCCCAGTAGGCGTAATCGGCAAGCTCCTGCTGCGCGAACGTGCGGACGGCCAGCACATCGCAGAAGCGACTCAACACTCTGGCGGTGTCTTCAAGGGGTTCGCCGCGGCCCAGCTGCGTGACCTGGGGATTGAGATCCACCGTCTGACCACCCAGCCGGGCCATCGCCACCTGGAAACTCACGCGCGTGCGGGTGGAGGCTTTGGTGAAAATCAGGCCCAGCACGCGATTGCCGAGATCGATGCGGCGATCACCGCTCTTCAGCTGTTTGGCCAGTTCCAGCAAAGCGACTGTCTGTTCAGCCGTGATGTCCGCCGATGACAGGAAATCCTTGCCGCTCAGTGCAGAGAGGACGGCAGCAACGCTGGTGGTGGCGGACGTCATGGACTGACTTCAAAGGAGTGTTATCGGGGAAAAACGGTGAATCCGTCAAGCCTCAGGCAGCAATTGCCTCAGGCATCACGCTGGCATCGAGCATCTCTTTGAGCTCATCGCCTTCGATCACTTCCTTCTCGAGAATCTTCTGGGAGATGGTTTCAAGCAGGGCCATGTTCTGACGCAGGATCGCCAGGGCCTGATCGTGAGCCGTATCAACCAGGGCTCGCACCTCCTTGTCGATGGCTTGAGCGGTGGCATCACTGACGGTGCGTCGAGGATTGTTGCCGCCACCGAGGAAGCGACCTCCCCCCTGCTTGTCGTAGGCCAGAGGGCCGAGGGTGTCGCTCATGCCGTAGGTGCCCACCATCTGCTCAGCGATATCGGTGGCTCGTTGCAGGTCGTTGGATGCACCAGTGGTGACCTTGCCGAACACCACCTCCTCGGCTGATCGTCCACCCAGCAGGGTGGCGATCTGACCCTGGAGTTCCTCCCTGGAGTTGAGGAAGCGCTCTTCAGTGGGGAGCTGCAGGGTGTAGCCGAGTGCACTCATGCCACGGGGCACGATCGAAATCTTGGCCACCTTGCTGCCACCGGGCATCAGGTGACCGACGATGGCGTGACCAACCTCGTGATAGGCCACAACCTTCTTTTCATCGTCCTGAAGGACACGGCTCTTCTTTTCAAGACCGGCGACCACACGTTCAATCGCTTCGCCGAGATCCTGCTGTTCGACCTTGGTTCGCTTGGCACGGGCCGCAAGAAGCGCCGCTTCATTGACCAGATTGGCAAGATCAGCACCGGCAAAACCGCTTGTGGCCTGGGCAATGCGATCGAGATCAACACCCTCTGCCAGTTTCACCTTCTTGGCGTAGATCTCCAGAATGGTTTTCCGACCTGGGAGGTCGGGGCGATCAACCAGCACCTGACGGTCGAAACGCCCGGGACGCAGCAGAGCGGCATCGAGGACTTCCGGCTGGTTGGTGGCCGCCAGCACGATCACCGGTTTGTCCTTGGAAGCGAAGCCATCCATCTCCGTGAGCAGCTGGTTGAGGGTCTGCTCCCGCTCATCGTTGCCGCCAACGACACCCATTGAGCCGGAACGGCTTTTGCCGATGGCATCGAGTTCGTCGATGAAAATGATGCAGGGCGCATTCTTCTTGGCCTGCTCGAACAGATCGCGAACCCTGGCGGCACCTGCGCCAACGAACAGCTCAACAAATTCGGAGCCGCTGATGATGAAGAAGGGAACACCTGCTTCTCCAGCAACGGCTTTCGAGAGCAGGGTTTTGCCGGTTCCTGGAGGGCCCACCAGCAGCACACCCTTGGGGATGCGTGCACCGATTTCGGTGTAGCGCTCCGACGACTTGAGAAAGTCGACAATCTCGGTGAGCTCGTCCTTGGCCTCGTCCACACCGGCCACATCGGCAAAGGTGACCCGGGACTGCTCATCGGGAACGTAGACCTTGGCCTTGCTCTTGGTGAAGTTGAGAGCGCCCTGGGCTCCACCGGCTCCCATCGAGCGTCTGGCGAAGAACTGCAGCACCAGGATGAAGATCAGCGG
>CAYWOE010000256.1:0-1946 GCA_964459855.1 uncultured Synechococcus sp.
CCAGCACGACCAGGTGATAACGACGCTCCTTCTTGGGTTGCGGGTCATCAATCGAACCGTTGATGACATACATCTCGTTACCGATGATCGGCTTCACTCCACTGCTCTTGCAGAGCTTGAGCAGCTCCACAGCCCCATACATCACCCCGTGATCAGTGAGAGCAAGGGCCGGCATGCCCAGCTCCTTGGCACGCTGCACCATCTGAGGCAGCTGGGAGGCACCATCCAGCAGGCTGTAGTCACTGTGGTTGTGAAGAGGGACGAATGCCATGCGCCCAGCCTAGGCGCATGCGCAAGATGCAGCGCACACAGTCTCGTAACGACACCACATGCGGTGCCACCCAGGCCAAAGCGATGAACTCAAGCGGGCACCAGTGCAGCGTCGGGCCTTGACTTCATCACATCCGCCGCCTGCTCGTACTGATGTGCCGCCTGGAGCAGGCGGGGCTCCTCGAGCACGTTGCCGATCAGCTGCACTCCGATGGGGAGACCTTCGGCATTGAAGCCGCAGGGGACACTGATGGCGGGAAGACCGGCGAGATTGGCGGGAATGGTCAGAAGGTCAGCCAGGTACATGGCCAGGGGATCATCCGCATGGGCGCCGTTCCTGAATGCTGTGCCGGGGGCTGTGGGCGTCAGCAGAACATCCACCGACTGAAAAGCGGTGTCGAAATCGCGGCGGATCAGCGTTCTCACCTGCTGCGCTTTCTTGTAGTAGGCGTCGACATACCCCGCTGAGAGGGCGTAGGTACCGATCAGGATCCGACGCTGCACCTCGCTGCCGAAGCCTTCGGCACGACTTCTGGCGGTCATCGCCGCCAGCGAGTTCGCATCCTCGGCCCGGTAGCCGTATTTCACTCCGTCGTAGCGGGCGAGATTCGCGGAGGCCTCCGAGGGGGCGATCACGTAATAGGTGGCAATACCGTCATTGAAACGGGGGCAGCTCACGTCAACAAGTTCAGCACCAAGCGCCTTGAGCTGATCGGCAGCCGCCAGCACAGAAGCCTTCACCTGCGGATCCAGTCCGTCCTGCTCAAAGCATTCCTTGACCAGACCGACACGCAGGCCCTTGATCGGGCTCGACAGGGCAGCGGAGTAATCGGGAACAGGAACCTTCAGACAGGTGGAGTCGCGGGGATCAGCGCCTGCCATCACCTGCAGCAGTTCGGCGGCATCCGCCACCGAGGAGGTGAAGGGCCCCACCTGATCCAGGGAGCTGGCGAAAGCCACCAGGCCGTAGCGGCTGACGCGTCCATAGGTGGGCTTGAGACCGACCACGCCACAGAAGGAGGCGGGCTGACGGATCGACCCGCCCGTGTCGGAGCCGATTGCAGCCAGGCACTCACCAGCGGCGACCGCAGCTGCACTGCCCCCGGAACTGCCTCCGGGCACATGCTCAGGATTCCAGGGATTGGCGGTGGCACCGAATGCAGAGGTTTCGGTCGAGCCACCCATGGCGAATTCATCCAGGTTGGTCTTGCCCAGAAGAACCGCTCCGGAGGCCCAGAGACGATCCGTCACCGTGGATTCGTAGGGCGGCACGAACTGCTCCAGCATGCGACTGGAACAGGTGGTGCGCACTCCCCTGGTGCACAGATTGTCCTTGATTCCCAGTGGGATGCCGGCCAGTGGCGGAAGGTCCTCTCCAGCAGCTCGAGACTCATCGATGCGATCGGCATCGGCGCGAGCACGCTCAGCGGTGACCTCCAGGAAGGCATGAACGCTGGAGTCAACCGCATCAATCCTGGCCAGGTGATGGTCGGTGAGCTCCCTTGCGGACACCTCCCCGTTCGCCAGTTGCTGACGCCATTCGGCGATCGCCATGGTCAGGATTTCCGTGCAGCTCAGACGCTATCAGTCAGATGCGTAGGCAACGCAACGCTCAGTCCTGGGATTCAATCGTGAAGGGTTCGGAACGACGACAGCGCAGCAGAGAATGATCCAGT
>CAYWOE010000257.1:0-1942 GCA_964459855.1 uncultured Synechococcus sp.
GGGCCGTCTGGTTGCGCACCACCCTGAAGTACTGGGGGATGTAAACCACGCACAATGCCGCAGCTGCATTGGGAACCCCTCGCCCCAGCAGAAACGCCAGAACCACCGACAGCAACAACACTGGCAGGGTGTAGAGCGTGTCCATCAGCAGCACCAGCACGCGATCCACACCTCCCCCCAGATAGCCGCTGACCATGCCCAGGGGCACACCGATCAGCAACGCGAAGGTCACAGCCAGAAGCACCACCTGCAGAGCCACCCCGCTGCCCTGCAGCGTGCGCACGCAAACGTCTCGCCCCAGACGGTCAGTCCCGCACCAATGCGCCAGGGAAGGCGGCGCGTAGATCGGATTCTCCAGGCCGGCATTGGGATCCGGCAGCAGGCCTGCCGCCAGCAGCACGGGTGTGACCAGAGCCACCAGCCCGTAGATCGCCACGATCACGAGGCCCCAGCGTGCCATGCGAGCCGAGAGGCTTGGGCGGGCAGCGCCCAGAGGGGAAGCGGCAAAACTCACAGTGGAGCGCTGTGCTGGTCAAGCGCATTCTTGCCCGCCTGCCCCACAAAGAGCAGGATTGGGGCATGAACCGTTCCGGCAGCTGGCGCTCTCGCCTGACGGGCACGATGCTCGGCCAACTGCAACTCGCCACCTACGCAGCCGTGCTGCTCGGCTTCACCGGTGCCACCAGCGCTGGACTGCTGCTGAGCGAGCGCAGCCGGCTGAGTGTTGGTGAGGCAGAGCTGCTGGCTGCATCGAAATCTCTCGCTGGACGCCTCAACAGCGGAGACGTTCAGGGCGAAACGCTGATTGTGCAGGAACTTCAGGATCACTCCAGCGTGCGCACCAACCTTTGGGTCGAGCAGCCCGACGGCACAATGCTCGCGCCCGAACGAGATCACCGGCCCATCCCGGTCGCTCTGCTGCAAGGGGCCATCGCGGCGAATCCTCTGCGGGAGCCGGGACAGTCGCATCTGATCGAGCTCGAGGGACGCGACTTCCTCACCCTGCTGGACAGCCGGCTGGCGTCTGGGGCTCTGCTCTGGAGCAGCACGGAAATCTCCGGTCTGGGATCGGCCCAGAGCGAATTTCTGGCCTGGATGATTCTGATCTGGGGCAGCTCTCTCAGCGCCTCTCTGCTGCTGGTCAGCCTGCTGGTGAGGAAAATCACCCGACCATTGCAGGAGCTGAGCTCGCGCAGCGCCGAGCTCACCGCGGAAAGCCTGCAGACAGCCGCCTTGCCGGTGCCGAAAGGGCCTGCGGAACTCAGCCAGCTCACACGCACCTACAACGCTCTCACCGAGCGACTGGCCCAGTCCTGGAGCCAGCAGCGTCAGTTTGTGAGTGCGGTGAGTCATGAACTGCAAACACCGCTGACGCTGGTGTCGGGGTCTCTGAAGCGCGTCATCCGCAAGGCGCCGGAGCTGGAGGCCCCACTGGTGCAGCGTCTTCGCGACGCTGAAGAGGAAACCATCGGCATGCAGCAGCTGCTCAATGACCTGCTTGACCTCTCACGCAGTGATTCCGGCCGACTGCAGGTGAAGCAGGAGCCGGTGGATCTGCGTCCACTGCTGGATGAGGTGGTTCGCGCTCAGGGCGCGGCACTGGCCCGTGAAATGACCCTGGAGCTCCCCGCAGACGGCACGGCAGTTGCCGTTCTCGGCGATCCCGCCAGGCTGCGCCAGGTTCTGCTCAACCTGATCGAAAACGCCCACAAGTATTCCCCGGCAGAGCAGCCGATCCAGCTGCGCCTGAGCTCGAGCACCGATGGCCTGGTGCTTGAGGTGGAGGACCGGGGGATCGGTATTCCCCTGCAGGATCAGGCCTTTGTGTTCGATCGCTTCCATCGCGGCTCCAACACCACGGGGCAGAGCGGCAGCGGAGTTGGGCTGTCGGTGGTGAAACTGCTGCTGGAGGCCATGGATGGCAGCATCAGTGTGAGCAGTG
>CAYWOE010000258.1:0-1935 GCA_964459855.1 uncultured Synechococcus sp.
TCAGGAGGTCTATCACGCCTGTCAGGCCAATGGAGTTCTGCTCGAAGGCACTCTCCTGAAGCCATCGATGACCGTCCAGGGAGCCGATTGCTCCGTCAAGGCCGACCCCGCGACAGTGGCTGCCATGACCGTGCGCACTCTTGAGCGCAGTGTCCCTGCAAGCGTCCCCGGCATCGTGTTCCTGTCAGGCGGTCTGAGCGAGGAAGCCGCTTCGGTTTACCTCAACCACATGAACACCATTGAGCGCAAAGCGAAGTGGAACCTCGGCTTCTCCTACGGCAGAGCTCTTCAGCACTCCTGCCTGAAAGGCTGGGCGGGCACGAACCTTGAAGCTGGCCAGAAAGCGCTGCTGGCCCGCGCGCAGGCCAATTCCGAAGCCTCACTCGGTCGCTACGTTCCCGGCTCACAGCCCTCCTCCGACGAGCAGCTGTTCGTAGCCGGCTACACCTACTGACCAGTCATCACGCACAGCGAGCTGCCACTTGCGCAACTCGCTAACGTGACAAATCGAACACTATTCAGTAAAGTCTCGGCCCTATGGACCTTTTGGTTCCCTAGGGCCTTTTTTTTGGACTTTATCTATGGCGCTCGTTCCGCTTCGGCTCCTGCTCGACCACGCTGCTGAAAACGGCTACGGCATTCCTGCGTTCAACGTCAACAACCTTGAGCAGGTGCAGGCAATCATGGAAGCGGCTGACGAAACCGACAGTCCGGTGATCCTCCAGGCCTCAAGAGGGGCACGCAGTTACGCCGGTGAAATTTTTCTGCGTCATCTGATCCTGGCCGCAACGGAGACCTATCCCCACATCCCGGTGGTGATGCACCAAGATCACGGCAATGCTCCTGACACCTGTTATTCCGCTGCGATCAACGGGTTCACCTCCGTGATGATGGATGGATCACTGGAAGCTGATGCCAAAACCCCGGCCAGTTACGACTACAACGTGGCCGTCACCAGGCAGGTGGTGGATTTCGCTCATTCCGTCGGCGTGAGTGTTGAAGGTGAGCTCGGGTGCCTGGGTTCGCTGGAAACCGGAAAAGGAGAAGCTGAAGACGGTCACGGCTTTGAAGGTGAACTGTCCAAGGACATGCTGCTGACGGATCCTGCCGAGGCGGCGGATTTCGTGACAAAGACCAAATGCGATGCCCTCGCGATTGCAATCGGAACCAGTCACGGGGCCTATAAATTCACCCGCAAACCCACCGGCGAAGTGCTGGCGATCAGCCGAATCGCTGAGATTCACAAGGCCATTCCCAACACACACCTCGTGATGCATGGCTCCTCATCGGTTCCTCAGGAATGGCTGGAAATGATTAATCAGCATGGTGGTTCCATTCCCGAAACCTATGGCGTTCCGGTTGAGGAAATCCAGGAAGGTATTCGTCATGGCGTACGCAAGGTGAACATCGATACAGACAATCGCCTTGCCTTCACTGCGGCAGTTCGCGAAGCGGCCATCGCTGATCCTGCCAATTTCGATCCTCGCCATTTCAACAAACCTGCCCGTAAATACATGAAGCAGGTCTGCCTGGATCGTTACCAACAGTTCTGGGCTGCGGGCAATGCCAGCAAGATTCAGCAACAGAGCATCACGTATTACGCAGGTCTTTACGCCAAAGGTGCTCTCGATCCAAAAACCGCAGTCGCAGCCTGACCAACAGGACTTCCTCATGATGAGCAAAAAGGGGGCTTGAAGCCCCCTTTTTTTGATGCTCCAGAACAACTCTGTCGCACCGCTGAATTCATGATTGATGCAGTTGATCTGCTTTCTTGTCTGGCAAAGAGAACGAGGGCGTTGGCCTTCTGAACTGGTACCGCCGGTAGCGGCGCACGAGTTGTTGAAAAAGCAATTCAGGGCTGAAGCGTGAGTCGCCCGGATTGAGCATCGAGCTGTGCTTCATGACCCAGAGGCAGTGACATGTTCGGCCGTCCAT
>CAYWOE010000259.1:0-1893 GCA_964459855.1 uncultured Synechococcus sp.
GTCAGAGCCAGCTCGAGCAGTGACATCTCGGCATCGGAACGCAGAGGGCCTAAAGACGAATCATGTTCTGCTGCCCAGCGACCCTGCCACTGAGATCCGGCGGTGACCCACCAGCCAGGCAAGCCGGCTGGATCCCAGGCTTCCACCAGCTCCATCACCTCCTCTCTGAGCGCCGGATGCTCCGAAGCCTCGAGGCCAATATCGATCTCCGGACAACCATGACTCGACAACAGCAGTCGCCAGTGCCCCCCCTGCTCCACCAACCAGACCAGTTGCTCATCAGCATCAGCCTGGGCATCACAAAGGCCGCGCCAGGCAGCTGACAGCAGCCATTCAACTCTGCGCAGGGAAAGATCCGCCTCCTCCAGCGTGCTCACCCAGGCCTGCAACAACGAACGATCGGTCCCCACGACAAGAGCCGAATCGCCCCGGGCCTGGGGAATCAGATCCAGATAACTGTCCTCTAAGACCAGAGACCAGCCCAGCTCGGGCTGCAGCACTCGCAGGTCAGCAGCACAGGTCAGCCCAACCGCGGCAGGTCCCTCAAGCAGACGCCACTGACAACTGGCCACAGGCAACAGCAGCTCAATCTCCACCTGGGGTGGACTCAGCCCTTGTTCCAGCAGCAGATCAGCAATCGTTTCCCCCAGAACATCGGAATTCAGCGGCTGACCTGAGCTGCATAAATCAGGCGGAAGCGCAACATTCGACAACGCCCAGCCATCCGATGACCACCGGGCCAGGTGAAGCGCTTCATCTTCCGGCGCCAGCAGAACCCTGCGGGGATCCAGCAGACCCTGCGCCTGCATCAACCAGCCGTCCAGCGCTGGGTAGCGATCACGCAGTTCAGTCAGCACCGCCATGCAACTCCGAGCCCGTGGGTGCCGCGACCATGTTGGAAGGGTATCGACTACCGCCAGGGGGCGCCGCTGCCCACCGCTTCACTGATGTGTCGGAAGCCCTGACGATCCAGCTGCTCCAGCAAGCCCTCCAGCACGCGGGGCACCAGATCCGGACCTTCAAAGATCCAACCGGTGTAGAGCTGAACCAGCGATGCTCCGGCCGCAATCCGCTCCCAGGCAGCCTCAGGAGTACTGATTCCACCAACCCCCACAAGCGGCAATGCTGGACCTGCGGTGGCGCGCAGCCGACGAAGCACCTCCAGCGCTCTCTGACGCAACGGGTCGCCGCTGAGCCCACCCGCCTCCTCGGCAAGGCTGCGGCCTGTCTGACTGAGCAGCCTCTGTTCCAGCCCGAGCCGGTCGAGGCTCGTGTTGACGGCGATCACACCGGCGAGCCCCTCCTCGTAGGCCAGACGGGCAATGCCATCGATGGCGTCATCTTCGAGGTCAGGAGCAATCTTCACCAGCAGGGGCGGACAGCCCGGCAGCCTGCGCAGGCGTTCCACCAGGCGACGCAGCTGAGTGGCGTCCTGAAGATCCCGCAATCCAGGCGTATTCGGAGAACTGACATTGATCACCGCATAGTCAGCCAGTGGCGCCAGCATTTCCAGCGACGAGGCGTAGTCATCGGCCGCCAGCTCCAGTGGCGTCACCTTCGATTTGCCCAGATTGATGCCGAGCACGGCGGGCCGCTGGCCTCGAGGCGGCAGCGACTGGCGCTCAAGGGTGCGGCGCATCTCCTCCGCACCCTTGTTGTTGAAGCCCATGCGATTGAGAGCCGCGCGCTCATGGGCCAGACGGAACAGCCGCGGCCGTGGATTACCGGGCTGGCCATGCCAGGTGACGGTGCCCACCTCCGCGAAGCCGAAGCCAAAACGGTCCCACACCCCGGCAGCGACACCGTTCTTGTCAAAACCGGCCGCCAGGCCGAGAGGGTTGCTGAAACGGCATCCGAACAGCACCTGCTCCAGGCGCAGATCCCGACGCGTCA
>CAYWOE010000260.1:0-1877 GCA_964459855.1 uncultured Synechococcus sp.
TACAGATCTTCCTTCTGAATCACTCAGCTGATTTGGGATCGGCATTGGCTTCAGCCCGCTCGACGGCCCCTTGGAGGCTTGGTTCCGTCAGCAGAACATCAGTGGCCTGGCGAAGTTTCGAGCCCCAGAGCTGATTCTTCTGATGTCCGGGAAGCACATAGTTGGGATCTTCCGCGAGCGCTTTACGAGCCAGTTCAATCGATTCAGCATCGCCTGGGGTCTGCTTGTTGAGTGCAGCTGCCAGAGCCAGCATCGGCTCCGCATTGCGCTTGATCGACAGCACCGATCGCCAGCGTTTGATGGCTTCAGGCGTGTTGCCCATTTCAAACAACACAAGTGCCTGGTTGTTCAGGGCTTCCCAGAAGCTTGGTTTGATTGCAGTGGCCTGTTCAAAGGCTTTGAGAGCCTTTCTCAGATCCGACTGCATGACGCGAGCATTGCCCAGATCAAAGTAGGCACCAGCATTTTCCGGATCCAGTCGCAGACCCTCGTCGAGCAGAGAAATGGCGTCATCCGGGCGCTCGTCACGCAGAGCTATGGATGCTTCAGCAAACCAGAGTCCTGCTTTTCCCGGTTTCAGCGCTTTGGCCTTGGCCAGTGATCCGGCAGCCGCCTTGAGCTGATCACTGCGCAGTTGCGCTTCAGCGAGAACCGACCAGAGCCGTTCATCATTGGGTTGAAGCCTGACGGCGAGCGCTGCCAGGCGCGCCGCTTCCTCCGGCTGCCCCAGGCGCAGAAGCTGGGCAGCCGTGCGGCCGATGCCGACGCCGGCACCTTCCAGTTCCTGTGCGCTCGGTGTGTAGACGTATGGGGTCAGAGCCCTGATCGGTGCAGCGTTCAGTGCGCTCAGGGTTCCCGTCAGCATCGTGATCACCAGAGCTTGATGCCAGCTCCGTTGTCGACGTGCACGAACTCCCATCGCTGATCCACGGATCAGCCCACACTAGGGGGATTGTCAGGACTGGCAGCCGCGGCATTGCGTCTCCACATCCAGGGTTTGATCCTGCGCAGAGCTGATCCGCGCAGTCGTTCGTCCCAGTCCTGATCGGTCCAGCTCTGCACATGCTCCGCTTTCAGGTCGAGCAACCAGGGTCTCGGCTGGACATCCGGATCCTTGCTGGAGGGTATGGAGCCCTGATTGAACGGGCACACGTCCTGGCAGATGTCACATCCGGCAACCCATGGGCCCATGGCTTGGGCCATCGCTTCAGGCAGTTCCGGATTCCGGTTTTCGAGAGTGTGGAAGGCGATGCAACGTCTTGCATCCACAACGAAGGGCTCGGTGATCGCGGAGGTTGGACAGGCCTCAATGCAGGCACGGCATTGACCGCATCGAGCTTTGGCTGGCTGATCGGCCTCAAGAGGTTCCGTTGTGATCAGGTGACCGATCACCATCCATGAACCTCTCCTGTGGTTGATCACGTTGCTGTGTTTGCCGATCCAGCCCAGCCCAGCCTCTTCAGCCCAGGCCTTGTCGAGAAGCGGTTCAGCATCCACGCAGACGCGCCATTTGCACTGTGGTCGGATTGTTTCAAGCCAGCGGCCAACCCTTCGCAGGCGTTGGTTCACCACCCTGTGATAATCCCTTCCCCAGGCATAGCGGGCAACGGCAAGACGGCCCGGGTGGCGGTCTGCCGCAACGTGATAGTTCAACCCAACTGCCAGGATGCTTTCGGCTCCTTCCAGCAGGGTTGACGCTGAAAGCCGGCGTGGTGCCGCCATCCAGTTCATGTCGGCCTGATGACCCGCCTCCAGCCAGCGCTGCAGTGCGGCGGTGCGCATCTGCAAGCGTTCACTGCCTGGCAGGGAGGCGATGCCGACGGGGTCGAAGCCCTGCTCCCTGGCCTGTTGCTTGAGGGCCAGGCTCAGCTCTGCAA
>CAYWOE010000261.1:0-1876 GCA_964459855.1 uncultured Synechococcus sp.
GGTAATTGATGTCTGCAAAACTGCCTTGAATCGTGCTGACAAAAGCTGCATCAAGGCTTCCGCCATTCAGGTTCCAGGTATTGATCAGATTGTTGGCCGTAACTAAAGACATTGCATCTATTCCCTCGCTTTATTGCTTCAACAGGCAAAGTGGCGGATTGCCTGGATTTTTTGAAAAGAATGTTGCCCAGTCAGCAGGATATGGTTTGCGTGTGATATCAACAAACGTTTTGTCTATAGAAATATTGGCATGAATTAATTTTGACTCAAAACAGAAATTGGATTGATCTTTGCAAAGCGTCGAAATGTTTGCTCTAATCAATTTGTTTGTTGTAGTTGCGTCCGCAAAAAATTTTGATTCTTGTTCCAATGTCGATGTTTTCTGCTTGTTCGACATTGATTGCTTCGTCAATGTGATTGAGCTTTCGACGGCATCAGGTGCTTCAGAAGGCGTGGTGGCGGTCACGTCTGGAGCAACTCAGGAAACTCTCAGCAAATTCTGGGAGAAAACTCATCAATCCCAAGGACACCGTGATCCCAAAAGTGCGGGATTCTTTCAATCCCTGACTGTTCAGGTGTCCGTCGCATCGCGGCTGCGGCTCAGCGTCTCTTGAGGTTGTTCCCCGTACTGCTGCTGGTATCGCCGTGCAAAGTGGCTGCGGCTGGCAAACCCCATAGCGGATGCGATGGCTCCGACTCCAGTCAGCCCCAGCTCAAGCCGTCGGCTTGGATCGAGCAGCAGTTGGCGAATCCGGTCCATGCGGATGGATCGTTGTAGTTCCAGAGGGGTGCAATCAAAGTGTTCCCTGGCTCCTTTAAACAGTGATGTCCGTGATTGATGCAGCTCGGCTGAGAGCTCATTCATGGATAGAGACTTGCTTCCGTTCTTTGCACACCAGTGCAGCAACTCGATCGCGGCTTGATGGCGATCCTCCCGTGTGGCGATGGGCATGGTTTGGCTGTTTTGCGCTTCAAAGCAGCGAATCACAGTGTCGATCAGCTGATCGGGTTCTTCGGGTTTCCAGGTGTCCTGATCTCGTTCCACCAGATTGTTGAGTTGCTGCTGCAGGCGGCGTCGCAGTTCCACCTGCACTTCCAGCTGATTGGTGCTCTCCCAGCGCTTCAGCATCAGCGGTCCACCTCCATGCTGTGCATGGCGTTCCAGCAAGGCTTCTTTTCCGATCACCAAAGTTGCCAGTGTTGACCGGGCAGGCACGCTGAGATCGAAATCGCTCAGCGATCGGTTGTAGCCCATCAAGCCTGGCCAAGGCATGGGAATTCCCTGGGCGCGGTAAGGCTGATCCGCCGCGGCATCCGTCAATGGAATGGCCAGCGTGCAGGGCTTGGGCCGCCGCGTCCCGCTGAGAAACAGGCTCTGGTTGGTTTCCAGCACGTTGAAGCGGTAGCTCCCCAGCACAAAAACGCGTACTCGCCCATGCAGAGGGCCAGGGCTGAGCTGAACTGCGACCAGATCGGGGGAGAGTGGCTGAAACAGCCCTCGCAGTTCTGCACACGTCTGAAACCGTGCATCCAGCCGCTTCAATGAGCTTTTGCCAGAGAGTTTCTTCAAGGTTGCACCCTCAACGCGCTCTCAGGTTCTGTTCTGCTCTTATCGACCTCAGGTTGGAGGCTTTGAGTGTGGTGCGGAAGGTTTGTCAACCGAGGCGTCGAACTTTGCGTCGATTGCGCGGCAGCAAATGGCTGGTCTTGTGCAATGCCTTGAGCCAACACCGAGGAGAAGGATTCTCCAAATCCACATGAGAGGTTCAGGCAGCGAGGTTGCGGAAGCGTGTGAACTGTGGCTCGAACAGCAGCTTCACGGTGCCCACCGGGCCGTTGCGGTGCTTGGTCACGATCACTTCCGTGATGCCACGGT
>CAYWOE010000262.1:0-1871 GCA_964459855.1 uncultured Synechococcus sp.
CCTACTTCTTCAACAAAGGCAATCTGGAGCGGTTCAGCGATGGACAGTTCTGCAGAAACTGCCAGAGCATGGAGCGCTGTCCTTTCGACGCCAGCTATGAACAGCTTGAAGCACAGCTGTTTGAGAACCAGACCAGCATCCGAGATGTTCCCGCCGGACGAAACCGCAACCAGCGCAATCGCATTGACCGGAAGCAGAACCTCAGAGGAAGCGGCAGAGGCAATGCAGCCATGGCGCGTCCGCAGCGATAGGGCATGACGACCATGCAACGACCTGTTCTCTGGATCCATGAGGAAGCACTCGGACCCCGTAACCCGGCGCTGATTGAGCGACCGGAGCGCCCAGGCATTTTCGTGTTTGACACCCGATGGATCTGCGAAGCACGCATCAGCCGCAAACGCCTGGGGTTTCTCTACGAAAGCGCCCTTGATCTGCCGATCACGCTGCGCAAGGGCGATGTGGTCAGAGAGGTGCTCAGCTTCGCCGAACGTCACAACGCCGATGGCGTGGTCGGCAGCCTTCCTGTTGATCCCCGCCTGGAGCGGATCGCGGCCGCCATTGAGCAGCACTGCCGGCTGGAACTGCTTGAACCCGAGCCGTTCGTGACCATGCCGCGTGCTCCGCGGCTGGGACGCTTCAGTCGCTACTGGCGGGACGCTGAACCGGTGGTCTGGGAAGGTTTCTGATCCTCACCCAGCAGCTCCTGTTCACGCTTTTTCTCCTCGGCAGGATTCGTGAGCAGGTCTTTCTGCTCGTAGGCCGGAAGTTGAACGGGCATCACCTGCGCAGCATCGGTTGGCGGAGCAATCCATTGCCATCGGGCCATGGGAGCCCGTTCCCGGCAGAGAGCCTTCAATTCAGACTGAAGAGCGCGGCGCACCTCACTGCGACGAACGACCGCGAAAAATTCCTCACGCGGTGCCAGCCCCGCACTGAAGGGTGCTGAGCCGTTGCCATTGAAAAGGCGCGCAGCATCGGGAAACCAGCGCGGCATGCACACGTCTGGATCGTCGGTGTTGGTCTCGAGAAAAAGGTGAAGACCGAAGCCATCGGGCTGGCTGACAACGGCAAGTCCGTCATGGGGCATCCGCCGCTGCAGTGCGAACACCCGCCAGCTTGGGCGTTGAGGGTCTGAACAGGCCGTCAGCAGCAGAAGCAGTGTCATGCCTGTAATCCGACCTGCCTTGGCACGCCTGGGCATGCGTTCACTGCACCGCAGGGCAGAAGTCTGAATCAGGATGAAGAGCGATGCACCATTTGTTGCTCGTCCGCCATGGCCCTCACCCCCTCAACGATGCTGGCTCTTGGATCAGCGCTGCCTGCCTTCCGGTTACCCGTGGTGAGCGGAGGCCTGAGTAATGCAGCTGCCGCTGACGTTCTCAACAGCAACGAGCTGCCGGCACAACCACTGCTCGTGATGCTGATCTGCGCTCACTGCCCCTTTGTGAAGCATGTGGAACCCGAGCTGAGCAGACTCGCTGATCACTACAGCCCTGCAGTGACCCTGCTGGCTGTTTCCAGCAACAGCCTCACAACCCACCCGCAGGATGGTCCCGATGGTTTGCGCCATCAGGCGGAGCAGCGGCAGTGGACTTTCCCCTATCTCCTCGATGAGCAGCAGACCCTGGCCAAGGCACTGAAGGGAGCCTGCACGCCGGAGTTCTATCTGTTCAGCCCTGACAGTTCTGGAGTGCAGACCCTTCGCTATCGCGGCCAGCTGGACGGCAGCCGCCCGGGAAATGAACTGCCGCTGGATGGCCGGGATCTGCGCATGGCACTGGATGCCGTCCTGAACGGACAGCCCGTGAGCGGGGATCAGCAGCCCTCCGTCGGCTGCAATATCAAGTGGCATCCCGGACAGGAGCCACCAT
>CAYWOE010000263.1:0-1868 GCA_964459855.1 uncultured Synechococcus sp.
ACGGCGAGCTCTACGCCCGGCTGGAATCAGGCAAAGGCGAGATCGGGGTGTTCATTCAGGGAAACAACGATGTGACGCCCTGGCGATTCAAGATCCGTGCGGCAGACAGCAACAACCTGCAGATCCTTCCCCACATCCTCAAGGGGCACAAGGTTGCCGACATCATGGCCATCCTCGGTTCCATCGACGTGATCATGGGTTCAGTCGATCGTTGATCAGCCAGACCACTGCCTTCACAGCTGCCTGGCCAGGCGGTCTGATTGCGATACGCGGACCGAAAGCTGCGCCTCGAACACTCGCCCTGCATGGCAAAGAGCATTGATCTGACCGGCCGGTGATTTGCTGATGACGACGCACCCATGGCTCAACCTGACCAGGACTGTGCGTTTCGGCGACACGGATGCCGCCGGTGTGATGCACTTCCATCAGCTGTTGCGCTGGTGCCACGAGGCCTGGGAGGAAAGCCTGGAGCTCTATGGCATTGAAGCCAGAGTGGTGTTTCCCGGATGCCGCGGCCAGGAGCGCTGGCCCGATTTGGCTCTACCGGTTGTTCACTGCAGTGCCAACTACCAGAGAGCTGTGCATGGCGGAGATCAACTGCGGGTGAAATTGACTCCACGGCAGATTGATCAGGGCAGTTTTGAGGTGCGCAGTGATTTTCTGCTCGACGATCAGGACGTCGCCAATGGCCTGATCAGACAACTGGCGATCAATCGCGAAACACGACGACGCTGCCCCCTGCCGGACGCAATTGCACTTTGGCTTGAGGCTGCTCAGATTGGCCAGGTCAGAGAACAGTAAACGACACAATTGCAACATCAGAAAGTTCAAGAATTGGCCAGCAGCTGGCTATCTGGAACGCAAGCAACTGTCAAAGAACACTGAATAAATTTGCCTCAAAGCTAATTTGTGGGTCATTTTCCATTCGTTAATGGACTTGAGGATTCTGGCTGTGACAACGCCCATTCTTCATGCCCCTGGCTGGGCTGCCTTCGGGATCGGCAGAGCCGCGACCGCTCAGCTACAGGCTGCGATCAAGCAATACAAAACCAATCAGGCCCTTTGAACGAATCACATCTCAACACTGAGAAGCCATTGCGAAGTCCTCTGATTCGCAAGTGATATAGATCACCACGATGTTCGACACCTCTGCGGCATTCACAGCACCATCAGACGCCGAAACGACGTTTGACACTTCAGCCGCTTTCACTGCACCCTCCCATTCCGTCACGACTCCTTCCGGGTTGGAGCCCTGTCTTGGTGGCGAGCTGAGAATGCAGGCAATCTGGGTCGACGAAAAAGTCTGTGTTGGTTGCCGCTATTGCGCCCATGTCGCGACGAACACATTCCTGATGATTCAGGAAACAGGTAAATGTCGGGCAATCCGCCAGGATGGTGACTCGACAATGATCATCAACGAGGCGATCGACACCTGCCCTGTTGACTGCATTCACTGGATCAGTTTCGAAGAACTCATCGCGAAAAAAGAAGAAGAAATCGCGAGAGCTTCCTATTAAGCCCCTCAGCCCACAACAAAAATACTGGTGAAGATTTTCACGATGCCAACAATAATCAAGCCTGAAAGGATGACAAACGACGGAATGATGTAACGGAAGGCCTTATCGGAAGGACGCTCATAAAGAACTTTCTCTGCAAAAGTCTTCGTTGGGCCGAAGTTCAGATGATCTTCAATCGACATCATCATGTCGTTTGAAGTCAGTTTTTCTTGCCAGTCATACGAATAGCGGGGAAGTTCCTGATAAACAGGAGCCTCACCCACGGCTCTACCGGGCAATACTCGTGAGATTTCAAGGGGCACGGTGTCATAACCGAACCTCTGCATGTACTCCTCGCTGTTGAGCACTAAA
>CAYWOE010000264.1:0-1858 GCA_964459855.1 uncultured Synechococcus sp.
AGACCATGGCCATCGCCTCACACTGGGTTGGGTTCACTTTCCCGGGCATGATCGAGCTTCCCGGTTCGTTTTCGGGCAGATGCAGCTCTGCCAGACCAGCGCGCGGGCCACAGGCCAGAAGCCTGATGTCGTTGGCGATCTTCAGCAGGCTTCCCGCCAGCAGCCGCAGCTGGGCCATGGCATGCACCAGTCCGTCATGGCTTGCCATCACCGCGAACTTGTTGGCGGCTGAGGTGAAGGCCAGTCCCGTGAGCCTTGCCAGCTCCTGTGCAGCCTGCTCCGCGAAACCGTCGGGAGCATTGAGTCCGGTCCCCACGGCCGTGCCGCCCAGTGGCAGCGGATAGATCTCCGCCAGGCTGGATGCAACACGAGCGCGGGCGACTGAAATCTGATCGCGCCAGGCGGATGCTTCCTGGCCGAGGGTGAGAGGAACCGCATCCTGCAGGTGGGTGCGACCGATCTTCACCAGGTCATTCCAGTGCTCGGTTTTGGCCGCAAAAGCACTGATCAACAGGTCGAGTTCTGGCAGCAGGCGGAGTTTGATGCCCTCCACCGCAGCCAGGTGAATCGCTGCAGGGAAGGCGTCATTGGTGGACTGGGAGCGGTTGACATGGTCATTGGGGTGAACAGGCCTGTGGCTGCCGAGCGGTTCACCGGCGGCCCGTGCAGCCAGATTGCTGATCACCTCGTTGACGTTCATGTTCGTCTGGGTGCCGCTGCCGGTTTGCCAGACGCGCAAGGGAAACTGATCATCGTGCTGAGCATCTGCCACTGCCGCGGCGGCGCTCACGATGGCCTCACGCTGTGATTCACTGATCACGCCGAGGCGTGCATTCACGCTTGCTGCCGCCTGCTTGATGCGGGCAAGCGCATGAACAAGCTCCGGCGGCACGCGGTCATCGGCGATGTCGAAGTTCAGCAGGGAGCGCTGGGTCTGTGCTCCCCAGAGAGCGTCTGCAGGGACTTCAACCGCTCCCATGCTGTCGTGTTCGGTTCTGGTCGCGTCTGGCATCGCAGTGCAGCTGAGAGCGTTAGGGGTCTGGACCCGCTCCGGGCCTCAGAACGAGGACAATGATCAGCAGCATGCCGCTGACGCTGACGACCACGTAAATCCAGTCTGCATAAGGGGTCCAGAACATGGTTCGGCGACGACCTCAGAGTCCCAGCCGCTCCCAGATCACCCCCAGATTTGCCTGGTGCAGATCGGTGCTGAAGCAATCGTCAAGTTGCTGCGGCCCGAGCTTGGCGGTCACCTCGGCGTCAGCCTCAAGATTGCTGCGGAAGTCTCCCCCCACGGTGTTCCAGGCGCTGTGAGCGTTGCGTTGCACCACCCGATAGGCGTCCTCCCTGCTCATGCCCGCATCGACCAGCCCGAGCAGCACCCGCTGGCTGAACACCACACCGCCGTAGACGTTCATGTTGCGGCGCATGTTTTCGGGGTAGATCCCCAGACCTGCCACCACGGCAGTCATTTCGCGCAGCATGAAATGCAGTGTCACAGAGCAGTCGGGGAGCATCATCCGCTCGGTCGAGCTGTGGCTGATGTCTCGCTCGTGCCAGAGCGCCACATTCTCCAGAGCGGCGACAACATAGCCGCGCAGCACTCTGGCAAGCCCGCTGATGCGTTCACTTCGGATCGGGTTGCGTTTGTGAGGCATGGCCGAGCTGCCTTTCTGCCCCTTGGCAAAGCTCTCCTCCACCTCAAGCACGTCCGTGCGCTGCAGGTTGCGGATTTCAGTGGAGAATCGGTCCAGAGAGGCACCCACCAGGGCCAGGGTCTGCACATAGTCGGCATGACGGTCGCGGGAGATCACCTGAGTGCTTGCGGTGTCGGCCGTCAGTCCCAGTCGCTCGCAGG
>CAYWOE010000265.1:0-1819 GCA_964459855.1 uncultured Synechococcus sp.
AGGCCATCTGAGGTCGCTTGCCCCGGTCGCGATCACCACCGCAACCGAACACACAGACCAGCCGTCCGTTCACAAAGGGGCGGCTGGCCTCGAGGGCGCTGCGCAGCCCGTCAGGCGTGTGGGCGTAATCCACAAGAACTGAAGGTCGCAGCTCGGCTGATGGCGAGGAAGCAAACACCCGTTCCATGCGTCCAGGCACACCCCGAAAGCTGGGAAGGGCCTGCAACAGCAGCGGCAGTGGCAGCCCCTGCTGAAGCAGTGAGCCGACGGCCTGGATCACGTTCATCAGGTTGAAGCGACCAACAAGAGGCGACCGAAAGCGTCCCTCCCCACGGGGTGTGAGCAACAGGCCTTGAACACCGCCGGAACTCATCTCAAGATCGCGCATGCTGAGATCGGCCTTGTTGTCAAGACTGCAGCTCCAGCAGCGATCACCGAGCCGGTCCGCCAGACGACGCCCCCAGCTGTCGTCAACATTCACCACGGCCCGGGGCCCTTCTCCAACCAGGAAGGGATCGGCAAACAGGCGAGCCTTTGCTTCGAAGTACTCCTCCATCGACGCGTGATAGTCGAGATGGTCCTGCGTGAGGTTGGTGAACACGGCTGAGGAGAAACGACAGCCCGCAACCCGTTGCTGATCGAGCGCATGGGAACTGACCTCCATGGCCGCCACCTGCGTGCCCCGGTTCAGCGCCTCCGCCAGCTGGGCCTGCAGCCGATCCGCAACCGCCGTGGTGTGAGTGGAGGTCACACTCTGACCAGGCCAGCGGTTGACCAGAGTTCCGAACAGCGCTGCAGGACGACCACACTCCAGGCTGAGATGCTCGATCAGATGGGTGGTGGTGGTCTTGCCGTTGGTGCCGGTCACACCGATCAGATGCATGCGCGATGACGGTTGCTGCCAGAACGCCGCGGCCAGCTCACCGGCCCAGTGGGACATCGGCTCGGGGATCACCAGCACAGGGGACTGGTCGCTGGGGGGATGCGACTGCGCCGCATCTGCACCGATCAAAGCCGCCACCGCTCCGTCATTCAGAGCTTCAGGCCAGAAGCAGCCACCATCCACCCGCTCGCCGGGGAGACCGATGAAAAGACAGCCCTGACCGACACTGCGGGAGTCACAGGTGATGGAGGTCACAGCGGGATTGGGCAGCCATTCCGGCACCGGAAGCAGCACCGCCTTCAGCAGGGAATGGAGTGTCTGCGTCATCACCGCCACCCAGGGATGAGGCCGTTTTAGTCCGATCCGGCGACAGTGGTGCAGAGCCGTTGCAACCAAGTGAACAGTCCCTCACCGCTCAGCCGGGGAGAGACGCGAGGCAGGGGCTTGCCTTGCAGCATCAGAACGGGCACTTCAAGGTCGTAGCGGGAGCGCAGTTCCGGCTCAACCCCCGCTGCATCGATATCGATGACCTCCAGGCTCACAGGTGGTTGAAGGCGACTGAGCTCGAGCGCCCGAAGACGCTGCTCCAATCCCTCGCAAAGGCAGCAGCCCTGCCTGCTGAGCAGAGTCAGCGTCTGGAACTCAATCGGGGACCGGGTCACAGCCGCAGGGGGTGAGGGGATGGCACCGACAGATCCGGCGCAGGGTGAGCCAGCCTCCGCGCCATGGTCCATGGCGCTGAATCGCCTCCACGCCATAGGCACTGCAGGTGGGAATGAAGCGACAACGGGGACCTATCAGGGGAGACACCCAGCTGCGATAGAAAGCGATCAACCCGATCATCAGCTGGGCGATTGCACTGTTGAAACGCTCTCCAGCGATCTGAAGAAAGCCGACAGATAGGATGCGTGGTTCGCGCATGCAGAAACGCGGAGC
>CAYWOE010000266.1:0-1806 GCA_964459855.1 uncultured Synechococcus sp.
CACGATCACATCGAAGTCGAAACTGGCGTCGCTCACCCGGACTGCTGCATGGAGGTCGTCATTGTCGCCCGTCGGCGCTCCAAAAGGAGAGGGACCGCTGCCGAGGCAACATTCAGGGACTCGACCTGTGCGCTGTGGGGAAGGGTGACCCCCTGGCTGCAACAGGCCTGAAGTGACGGATGCAGGCCGGATGCCTCATTGCCGAGCACCAGCACGGTGGGGCGGCACCAGTCCAGCTGCCAGTAGGGGATGGCCGTGATTCCCGCAACCGATTCAGGAACGAGCGTTGCCACCACCTGAAGCCCACGATCACGGGCAGCATTCAACTTCTCGACCAGCTGATCGATACCGACCTCATCCGTGGGGCCGAAGCGCCGGAGCGGCAGTCGCAGAACCGCTCCCGCCGCTGAACGCACCACTTTCGGTGCGAGCGGATCGGCTCCGGCGGCAAGCCAGACCTCTTCAACATCAGCGGCCAGTGCCGTGCGCAGCAGAGTGCCCACGTTGCCTGGATCCTGCACGCGATCAAGCGCCAGAACAAACGTCGGATCCTCAGCTGCATCGGGAAGCTGGTCGATCGGCAAGAGGCAGGCCACACCGCCTGGGTTAACTGTGGAGAGGGCTGCTCTGAGGGCTTCGTCAGCCATCGGCTGCAGATCAATGACACCCGTCAGGCGATTGATCAGATCCACATTGGCGTTGAGCCAACCAGGAGTCGCAATCACCTTGACAGGCTCAGGCGGCCGCTTCGGCAACAACAGCAATTCCTGAAGTTGATGCGTTCCCTCCAGCAGGATGTGGCCGTCCTGCTGGCGCCCTGACGAGGTGGCCAGAGAGCGAAGACGCCGCACCAGAGGATTGCGGCGACTGGTGATCAGATCGGCACCGCTTGCGGAGACCTGGTTCACTTCAGAAGCTGGCGTGCTTACGCACTTTCAAACCATCGTGAAGGATGAGCTCTGCCCCTTCGATATCAACCCCGTTCACTGAGGCGATTTCCCCCTTGATGCCCTCAGCGGACAGGTTCTCCACCAGCTTCTTGATCACCTGATCCTCGACAGCGGCCTGATCAACTTTGTCTGGAGTCAGAGCTTCAAGGAATTTTCCAACCTTGGACGCCACAACCTCCGAGGAATTGGAGATCTTCAGAACAATCATGGGCATCCGTGGAGCCTTGCAACAACAGGATAGTGCCGATTCAGTGAGTTGAACTCCTGCAACATCGCAGCCAGAGCAATGCTCAACAGTCAGGAGCAGGTCGATTGGTCCACTCAAACCCAAATGATTCTGGACTGGGAGGCCGCAACAACAGCCACGAGCACCTGGTCAGGCTGCTCTCATCAACGGGTTGATCGCGACGCCTGGCTGAGGACCTGGCAATCCGCTGAGCTGCCCCCCAGGCAGACTTATCAGGCAGCAAAACCCATGCGTTGAAGAAGACGCCGGTGATGCAATTCTCAAGCTGCTGATCCCGATCGTGCAATCAATGCGGGTTGTGGCGACTGATACAGAGACGCAGTGAGAACCCAGCAACAGCAATGGTCTGGGAACAATTCAGACTTCTTCCACTGACGCCACTGATCAAGCGAGGTTTTTAACCGTCAGGCGAAAGTGAGCATCACGAAAGAACCCAAAAAATAAACGAATTTGATTATCAGTCAGCCAATTTTCACGGCCGCGTTCCACTTAGGGAAAGTTTGCTTCGGATTGACACGAAGCAACTGAAGACCCCTTTCACCCTGGGAGTTTTGATGCGGATGGGGAGACTTGAACTCCCACGACATTGCTGCCACTAGTACCTGAAAC
>CAYWOE010000267.1:0-1806 GCA_964459855.1 uncultured Synechococcus sp.
GATGCCGATACGGATGGACATGAAGGCGCGCCCTTCTGCTTCTCTGTTTTATAGAGCCCATTCGCGGCGGAGACCCCTTCCTTTCCGGGGACCCAGACAGAGTGAGGTCAGGTTGCACCTCGATGTCCGTGGTTTTTCCGCAAGCTGACGCACCCTGCGCCATCTGTGCCCTTCACGCTGATGCTGCCGAGCTGGCTGCCCATGAGGTCTGGCGCAGTGAACTCTGGCTTCTTCGACATCATCCTCAGCCGGCGCCACTGCCCGGTTGGTGCCTGCTGGATGCACGGCGACATTGTTCCGGCCCCATCGAGTTTGACGCTGCTGAAGCCCGCAATTGGGGGGTGATGGTGCAACGCGCCTCCGAGCTGGTCAGGAGGGTCACAGGCTGTGACCGTGTCTATGCCGTCGCCTTCGGCGAGGGTGCCCGACACCTGCATCTGCATCTGATTCCGCGATGTGTGGATGATCCACGCACGAGTGCATGGAGGATTGCCGACCTCTATCGCGATGTCGAGGCAGGCAAGGTCCGTGCTGCTTCCGCTGACTGCGTGACGGACTGGATGCTTTGCGCCAGAGCCCTGGCGCCCTCACTTCTGGATTGAACGGCCCTGGGGTCTGTCTCTGCGGGCCCTGGCCAAGAGCATTGGTGCCCCTTCCCGGGATTCATTTCTGCCAGGTTTCTCCCGTGGTTTCCCTGTAGCGTTCGATCAGCATCTTTTCCACCTTCGCAAAGCGTTCGATATTTTCCTCAAGTTCATTTTCATCATGCTTCAGGTAGGCGTGATGGCGAACTTTCCACAATGTTTTGGCCTTTTTCCATCGAATTCGTGCTTCTTTGGCAGCTGATATCAATTCGCTGAACTCCGCTTCTGAAAATTCAAAATTCATCTGTTTATCCTGAGGATCAGATTTTCCGAATGTGATGCAGGGTGGTGACGGACGTGGCTGAAATTCTGTTCACGAGTCTGTCATCCGGCTTTTTCATTGCTTCGCTGTTGTTGGTTCCCCTTGTTCAGGCAGAGCCCAGGACATTGATCCGACTGGGGCATACCAGCGAGGAGGTGACACTGAACAATCTGATGTCGAAGCTTCCCAAGGGAGCGACCGTCACTGATACATCCTGCATCAGGATCGGAACCGGCAGGGGCTATCGCTATCGCTGTCAAATCACATTCGAGTGATGAAATGTTGTCGCTGAGCCTGAATCAGTTGCTGAACGAGAGGTCTCAACCCCTGGTTCCTGATCAACCACAGTCTGAATCGTGTTGATGCCGGGCTGAGGTGAATGTCGTTTCAGTGGTAAGGCCCGAAGCGTGTGGCACAGGCGGCGCCACAGCGTGCTCCAAGAGCCACTGCCTGAGTGATGGACCAACCTGCACTCAGGCCAGCGGTCACTCCTGCAGCAAAGCTGTCACCACAGCCATAGGACTCCACCAGCGGGCCAGGCAGCGGCACGGCATCGAAACGCCCACCCGGGATCAGAACCCCTCCGTCCTCCCCCTCGGTGGCAATTCGGACGCCGGGCGCAGGGTTGAGGCAGTTTTCGGGCACCTGCTCTCCGGGATCCAGCGCACTGCCGATCAGGGCATCCAGCTGAACCGCAGCCTGTTGCAGAACGGTCAGCCCCAGACGGGGCGTTGCGTTCAGAACTCCGGCCCTGCGGGCGTGACGGAGTCCACCGGAGTCCGTCGCCGAAACGAAGACGCCGTCGCAGTCGGCGAGTCGCTCCCAGCCGAGATGGTCATTCGCGCTCGGCGTCAGGCGTTCTCCGATCACCGTGATGGCACGATCGCCTCCGGGGGCCAT
>CAYWOE010000268.1:0-1799 GCA_964459855.1 uncultured Synechococcus sp.
ACCTCGAAGCAAGCATGCAGAAGTCGGTGGAATCCACCCAGCGCATGTTCAACACAATTCGCACGGGGAGAGCCAACTCGTCTCTGCTCGATCGCATCTCGGTGGAGTACTACGGCGCCGAGACCCCGCTGAAATCGCTGGCCACGCTGACGACCCCTGATTCACAGACCATCCAGATCCAGCCCTTCGACATCAGTGCCCTGGCTGGGATCGAGAAAGCCATCGCCATGAGTGAGCTGGGTTTCACCCCCAACAACGATGGCAAGATCATCCGCATCAACGTCCCCCCGCTCACGGAGGAGCGACGCAAGGAGTTCTGCAAGCTCGCCTCCAAATATGCCGAGGAAGGCAAGGTGGCTCTGCGCAACATTCGCCGCGACGCCATCGACAAGATCAAGAAACAGGAGAAGGAGGGCGATTTCTCCGAGGATCAGAGCCGTGACGAACAGGAGGGCATCCAGAAGACCCTCGACAAGTTCATCGCCCTGCTGGAGAAGCACCTGGCCGACAAGGAGGCCGACATCCTCAAGGTGTGATTAAGACCGACGTTGCCGTGATCGGTGCCGGAGCTGCCGGCACCGCAGCAGCTTTTCATCTGGCCTGCGCGGGGCATTCGGTCACCGTGCTCGAAGCCGAGTCCAGAGGGCAGATCAAGCCCTGCGGGGGTGGCATGGCCTCCTCCGTCCAGAACTGGTTCCCCTTTGACCTCGGTCCGGCGGTTGATGACGTGATCCGCAGGGTCGACTTCAGCTGGTGTCTGGAGGATCCAGTGGTCGCAGACCTTCCGGGGGAAGCACCGTTCTGGATCGTCAGACGTGAACATCTGGATCGCCTGCTGCTTGACCAGGCGGTGAGCGCCGGTGCCACACTTCACCGCCCGTTTCGCGTGACATCTCTGGAACGCAACGATGCGGGCTGGTCGCTCAGAGGCGAGCAGGGAGATCCCCTTCAGGCCCGAGCAGTGGTGATCGCCGATGGTTCAGGGTCCCCCTGGCCGGAGCAGGTCGGCATCGGTCCCCGCTCCCTGCACATGGCGAGCACCCTCTCGGTTCGACTGGATGGGCTGGGAACACTCGCTCCAGGGACGGCGCGATTTGAATTCGGGCTGGTGCACCACGGGTTCGCCTGGGCTTTCCCGCTGGCTGACGGCATCAATGTGGGCGTGGGCACCTTCATCGGCAGAGACGTCGCCGATTCAGAGACGATCCTGAGTGCACTGCTGCCCGACCTCGGCTTTCCTGCTGATGCGGGGCTGCGACAGCAGGCCAACCTCAGGGTCTGGAACGGTCACAGCCCACTCCATGCCGATGGAGTGCTGGCGGTCGGTGATGCCGCGTCTCTCTGCGATCCCTTTCTTGCGGAGGGGTTGCGACCGGCACTGATGAGCGGCTGCGAGGCAGCCAAACATCTCGATCGCTGGCTCACCGGTGAGGAGCGCTCCCTGCGGGCCTACTCCAGGGAGATGCGACAGCGCTGGGGCGACTCGATGGCCTGGGGGCGACGGATTGCACAGGTCTTCTACCGGTTCCCGGGCGTGGGCTATCAGCTGGGTGTCAAACGGCCCACGGCACCCAGACGAATCGCCCAGATCCTTTCCGGAGAAATGGGATATGGCGATATCGCCCAGCGCGTCATACGCCGGCTGCTGCTGCAGCGCAGTTAGAGGTCCAGAGCCAGCTGCTGCATGGATGGATCCGTCACACGTCGGCGTGATCGTCGCCGGGATGATGCGGGCAGGCCGGCACGCCTTGACCCGTGCCGCCTCTGAATGGCATCGGCATGGCGATCAAATCCCGCTG
>CAYWOE010000269.1:0-1787 GCA_964459855.1 uncultured Synechococcus sp.
GACATCTTCTTTGCCAGATGCTTGTACTCTTTTCTCATCGACACCTTACGAATTAATCTTCATTATTCTAACAATGATGGATCTTCCAAACAAGCAATGTAAATGCTTACTCAAGGAATGAGTGGCAACTTGGCGGAAAGCCGGCAAGAATATTTTTGCGGCATGAAAACCGCAAAATATCTAGCTCACGATTCTGCAGGCCAAGCCAATGGAAGAACCTGGAAAAGAAAAAAAATAAAAACTGAGAATAAGCTTCGGCGTGTTGGGGCTAAGGTCAGGAGAGATTGAAATTATGCAATGCCTCACTGCAGCAAATGCGGAAAAATGCCACCTCTGGGATTGAAGAAGCTTTTCAAGAGCTTTGGTGTTCTGCTGAAAACTCTTTACCAACAGATTGCAAAGCTGTTCAGCAATGCAGACGCAAAGAGAAAACAATTAAAATCCAACCAAATCAAACATTAATTACAATCCAGACAGAGGAGGTAACATCATAATTCCAGTCGGATTATATGGATTCCATGAAATCTAATCAAGATAGTCAAGCAACAATCCAGGCTTCTTCCTGGTTGTCTTTCTGAATAGTGCCTGAAAAATTCGTTTTCCAGTGGTCGTAAACAACATCAAACTCATGGTCCCAAAGAGCTGGGATTTCAATCACTGCTTTTTTGTAGTATCCATCCTTGATGGAACTCTGATATAAACGACGCAGTGCAATCCAGCGGGGCTCATTTTTATGAGACATTCTCAGCATGATATCTTGCTTTTCGCCATCAATATCCTCTTCGGGAATGCAATAAAAGTCACCGACTCTTCGCTTTGAACGCAGGAAATGACCCTCCTCCAGCAAATGATGGGTAATTGCATCCTGCCCACCCTTTTGATCCAACATCTGAAAAAGTTTTCTCGCTCTCTTGAGACCAATCTGATAACGACGGTTAGCAAGCCATTGAGTGATCGCTGTACGACGCGTAATTGCTATGAGGACAAGTACAAGAGCAATCAGCAACTCAATTTCAATAATCAGCATGACTGTAGACAAGCTTGTTTTGAAAGTAGCAATACATCCGAGGACGACAAGCAACATCAACTACGAGGTATCAATTAATACAGCGAAGGGCGGGGCGGCGTGTAACAGCTACAGGTTTAGTTCACAAATGGGCGAACAAACGAGAGGCAGGGTAAAAAATTCTACAGACATTGGCGTTTTCAACCCTCTTTAATTGCCAGCTTTATCGACAGCAACTAGCCTTTTTAGTGGAGATGCACTTACCAAGCTAGAAAATGAATCTAAGTGAACTAGGAGTTCATCATTCTGCGACTGTTGTTGGTGTCAGCAGTGATGGAAGTGATCTAAGTAATTCCTTCAAGGATCGGCTGGAAGCGATGGGTATAAGAAAGGGTCGCAAAGTGCAGGTGATGCGCAAAGCTCCAGGAGGTGATCCATTCGAAGTCAGAGTGGGAAGCACAACGGAAATTGCTATTCGCAAGTCAGAAGCTGCACTTGTGGAAATCACTGACGTAGCCGATCTCAAAAAAACCTGATCAATTCGGCATTCCCTATTCAATAAGTCCTGAAATTTCACCATGATCACAGCAGAAGCAGGTAAGCAAACGCAATCCAAAAACGAAGTGCCACGGATTGTGTTCATCGGTCAGCCAAACACCGGTAAATCAACATTCTTCAATCGTGTCACCAATGCAACCGCAGGTGTTGCCAACTGGCCTGGTTTAACGGTTGACTTCATGCAAGCCAAAGTTGAACGAGACGGGAAAACGATTGAATTTGT
>CAYWOE010000270.1:0-1787 GCA_964459855.1 uncultured Synechococcus sp.
GAGGCTGGCTGGCCTTCCAATTTGCTGACGGCGCTGCGTGCAGCCTGAAGCTCGCTTTCGGCAGCCGTGCCATCGATCGAACTTCCCAGCTCTGCAGAGTTCACCAGCACGGTCACGTCGTCGGCTTCCACTTCCGCAAAGCCACCCATCAGGGCGATTGATTTCCAGCCACCGTCCGCACGGACACGCAGAACACCAACATCGAGCGCTGCCAAAAGTGACACGTGGCCGGGGAGAATGCCCAGCTGCCCAGTGGTGCTGGGGAGGATCACCTCATCAGCAGAGCCATCGAACACGCTCTGGTCTGGTGCCAGCACGCGGAGGGTGAGGGACATGGATATGGAGTGTTTGGGTTAAAAGCGTTGAGTGAAGTGGAAACAAAGGGGTATGAGCGTCATACCCCCATTGAGATCACTTGGCTTCTTCAGCCATCTTCGCGGCCTTGGCCTTGACCTCGTCGATATTGCCAACCAGATAGAAGGCCTGTTCAGGGAGGTGATCAAGTTCGCCGGCGAGAATCTGGTTGAAACCACTGATGGTTTCCTCGAGCTTCACGTATTTGCCGGACATCCCGGTGAAGATCTCAGCCACAAAGAAGGGCTGGGAGAGAAACTTCTCGATCTTGCGGGCACGATCAACGGTGCGACGATCGTCTTCGGAGAGTTCGTCAAGACCGAGAATCGCGATGATGTCCTGCAGTTCCTTGTAACGCTGAAGGGTGGACTGGACGCTGCGAGCCGTGCGGTAGTGCTCATCACCCACAACAGCAGGCTGAAGCATGGTGCTGGTGGAGTCGAGAGGGTCCACAGCTGGATAGATGCCCTTGGAGGCGAGTCCACGATTCAGCACCGTGGTGGCGTCCAGGTGAGCGAAGGTGGTCGCGGGAGCGGGGTCGGTCAGGTCATCGGCAGGGACATAAACCGCCTGGATCGAAGTGATTGAACCTTCGAGGGTGGAGGTGATCCGCTCCTGCAGTTCGCCGACGTCGGTGCCGAGAGTGGGCTGGTAGCCCACAGCTGAGGGCATACGTCCAAGAAGTGCTGACACTTCAGACCCTGCCTGAACGAAACGGAAGATGTTGTCGATGAACAGAAGCACGTCCTGCTTGTTCACGTCGCGGAAGTGCTCAGCCATCGTCAGGGCCGAGAGACCGACACGCATGCGAGCGCCGGGAGGCTCATTCATCTGGCCGTAGCAGAGCGCCACCTTCGATTTCGACAGGTCGTCGGCGTTGATCACGCCTGAATCCTTGAATTCCTCGTAGAGATCGTTGCCCTCTCGGGTGCGTTCACCCACGCCGCCGAAGACTGAAACACCACCGTGTTCCTTGGCGATGTTGTTGATCAGTTCCTGAATCAGGACGGTCTTTCCAACTCCGGCACCACCGAAGAGGCCAACTTTCCCGCCCTGGCGGTAGGGAGCGAGCAGGTCAATCACCTTGATGCCCGTCTCGAAGACCTTCGGCTTGGTCTCAAGCTCAGTCAGTTTCGGAGCTGAGCGGTGAATCGGAGCCGTGGCGTCGGACTTGACAGGACCCTGTTCGTCAACGGGCTCACCAAGCACATTGAAGATGCGACCCAGGGTTCCTTCTCCGACGGGTACGGAGATCGGTGCGCCTGTGTCGATGGCTTCCATGCCACGGACAAGCCCGTCGGTGGCACTCATGGCCACGGCGCGGACCCTGTGATCGCCCAGAAGTTGCTGAACTTCGGCGGTCAGGGCAACCGCCTGCCCGGCGGTGTTGGTGGCCTCGATGCGCAGAGCGTTGAGAATTTTGGGCAGCTTGC
>CAYWOE010000271.1:0-1779 GCA_964459855.1 uncultured Synechococcus sp.
TCAAGGTCTGGCTTTGAAACGGCATTGAAGCCCTCAGCTTTCAACCTTGAACGTTCAAGGCTCAATCCAGTGTTTGAACCTTAAATCGCAGCCACCAGTCAGCCTGCACGCAAAGGCCAGCCGGACAACCGATTGGCCCCCTTTTCACGCAGGCGATCCCAGCGCTGCACCCAGCGCAGCCGACGGGTGGAGGGCGATCGCAACACGCGTTGAGATCCAAGACCCATCGCGCCCTCTGCGCCGAGTTCATCCAGCTGCGACAGAACCACTCTCCAACGCTCACACCAACGCTGTTCACTGCAGTCCAACAGCAGCTGCTCAATCTTCAGTGAATCAGGGCGCCATTGACCGGGACTGGCAACAGCAGCAGCAATGCGCATCAGATCATTCTCAAGAGTGCCCTGACCGATCTGATGAGCTGTCTCACCGGGAGTGAGAGTGTCGGCGAGAGCGTGATTGAAGCTGCAGAACACCACGCATCCGCTGGCCAGTGCCTCCAGAGGCGGCAAACCGAAGCCCTCGGTCACTCCATGGCCTCGCCAATACTCGGCTGAGTCATAGAGATAAACCTTGGAGCGATTGAAGAGATCCACCAGATCTTCGACCCAGCCGCTCTGCACTTCCACCCTCAGCCCTTGCGCCTGCAGAGCTGGAACAAGTTGCTTCAACACGTAGGGACTGCTCTTGCGCCGTTGCACCAGCACGTCGATCGGACGCTCCACAGCTTCATCCGGATTGGCTGATTTGGAACGGGCACCCCGTTCCAGCCATTGAGACTCCAGTGCATTGGGAACCCAGAACAGAGGGTTCCGCGGAGCACGGTCACCCCAGTAACCGAGAGTGTTTCGGCTGACTGCCACCACGGGGATTCCAGGGGGAAGATCAAAACCGTAACCACTGCTGTGAGCCTGATAGATCACGGGCCTTCCCTGCAGACGCGCAAGGGACCGAGGCACGTCAAATCCCCAGCTCACAATCCAGAGCGCGGCTCCCGGAGACTGTTCAGCCCGTAGCAGATCCTGCAGGAATGGATGCCGGTCACTGCGTTCTCGGTAGGTGACCACTTCCGTGGGTCGGAGAGTCGAGAGCAGACGTGCCGTCTGCAGGGCCACACTCAGGCCGCCACAACGAAAACGGGTTCCGGTGCCAGGCACCAGAACCCGAATGGAGTTGAAACCCCCTGGCGAAGGTTCAGCCGATGCCATCAGGCAGCGGCGGTTTCTGTGCTGCCGGTGCGCTGACGCCGTGTGAGGAAGCCAAACAGAACTTTGCCGATGGCTGCCACGAGATTGCCCTCAAGCTCCTTGAACATGTGCATGTTCATGTGGAAAGCATTGTTCGCCTCTTCAACAATGCGATCAGCGGTTTCCTGATCGATCGGCAGCTCATCCATCGTGGCGCGGTAGCTGGTCTTGAAAGCCTTCTCATCAGAGATTTCATCAAAGACGTAGAAGCGCAGGCCGTCGTCTCCGTCCATGTTCATCGCCTTCTGGGCGATGTTCTTCAGGATCTGACCGCCGGAAAGATCACCCATGTAGCGGGTGTAGTGATGACCGACGAGCAGTTCAGGAGACTCCTTTGCCACTGCATGGATCCGCTCGACGTAAGCCGCAGCGGAAGGAGAGGGATTGATTTCATCCTTCCAGTTCTCACCGAAGTAGTAGGCAAGATCCTTCTCCAGTGACTCCCGACGGTTCAGCTGCTCCATGCCAACCGGTCCGACCACGGGATGATCCTTGAGTTGATCGACTTCCTCCTCCATGGCGGAGTAAACGAAGT
>CAYWOE010000272.1:0-1759 GCA_964459855.1 uncultured Synechococcus sp.
GTGTTCCGTTGGCGTGCCAGAAGCATCCGCTGTTCTCAAGCGTCAGTGCATCAATCCGCGCAATCAGCCCCTGCACGGATTCCTCGGGGCTGATTCCGTTGGGGTTGAACCTGATCATCCTGGTCCTGACAAGTCCGGGATGGAGGATCGCCACGGAGATTCCGCTGGCCTTCAGGTCGACGGCCAGTGATTTTCCGGCGATGTTGAGCGCCACCTTCGACATCCTGTAGCCGTAGGACCCGCCTGAGGTGTTGTCTTCGATCGAACCCATGCGACTGGTCATCAGAACCAGTTTCGAACCTTCTGGCATCAGCGGCACCAGAGCTCTGGCAAGCAGCAGAGGTGCGAGGGCGTTCACCTCGAACTGGCGGCGGATGCCATCGGGGTCAAGGTCGTTCAGTCCCATGGACTGAAGCATCCCTGCATTGAGAATCACGCAGTCCAGCTGCTGATCGCCCAGTCCATTGACCAGAGCGGCAATCGAGTCAGCGCTGGTGAGTTCAATGCCTGATTCAACCCGCACGCTCAGAGCATCAAGGTCATCGCTGGACTGGCGGCAGACTGCAATCACATGGTCTCCACGGCTGTGAAGTTGCCGGCAATACGCCAGCCCGATCCCTCTGTTGGCACCGGTCACCAGATAAGTCGCCAATGGTCCAGTCCCTGCAGACCTCCATCCTGCCGTCAGCTCGTACGCTCTTCGCATCCGGTGATCTGATGCGGCCGCTGTTGCGCGATTGTCATGGGCTTTGATCCGCGCCAGTGGTCCTCGTCATCATCCGCGCGTGATGATTGGAACCGGCCGAAGCGCGATGAACGTGTCACCAGCAACGTGGAGGCTTTGCTGCGCGAGAACGATGCGCTGCGCAGAGAGGTGCAGCGGTTGCATCGGGAACTCGATCGTCTGCACCGGCAGCAGTGGCACCGCCCGCAGCGGGATCCGGGTTCTGACCGGAGCCGGCGGCAGCCCCCGGCCCATGTGAGTGGCGAACAGGTTCAACGCTGGGGACATGCGCTGGCGATGCAGCCCGGATGGAACGCGCTGCGTCAGCAGGGCCTTGAGGCACTGATCGATCAGCTCAACCGCAGCAGTTTTCACTCCCAGCTCAACCTGCGACAGAGGCTCGATCGGACCGTCAGCGGTTTCGGCACTGATCTGATGGCTGCAGTCGGCTCAAGGTCCACGAAGAAAACCGCTGCGGTGCTGGCGGCGTTTGCCCTCTATGGAGTCCGGGCCAGTGAATGGCTGGATGAAGATCCCCGTCGTGTGGTGTCCGAGCTGCGGCAGCGTCATCAGCACTCCGGCAGCGGTGCGCGGCGCACCCGCAGTGATCGACGTGCAACGGATCGTGAGTCAACGAATGAGCCACACCCCGGATTCCGCGATCGCCGGACTGAAGCGCTTTCGGTGCTTGGCTTGAAGCCCGGGGCCTCCGAAGCGTCGATCAAGCAGGCATTTCGGATGCTGGTCAAGCGGCATCATCCCGATCTGGGTGGATCGGCGGAGGCCTTTCGCCGCGTCAACGACGCTTATCAGTTGCTGATGGCCTGAAGTCAGGGCCGGTTGGAGGTTGCCTTCTTCTCAACGCACCTCCTCAGCACGTCAAACGTGTCTCGGCCGCTGCGCAGGAAGCGGATGCCTGACGGCGAGGACAGGTCAAGGCATCAAAAAAGCCCTGCAGGAGCAGGGCAATGTGCCGAAACCGGCGGAACTCATCTGGCCACTTTCTGGCCCCGGTACACGAGCTCAGGTCGCTCG
>CAYWOE010000273.1:0-1749 GCA_964459855.1 uncultured Synechococcus sp.
TCGGTGATCCGCTCGGTACTCATGGCCCAGGCTCCCAGTGCTGATCAGGACCCAGACGCCTTCTAGCAGGACTGAGTCCCCAATCGGGGATGGTCAGGGACGCGAAAGCCAGGGGGTCACAAGATCCCGAGCCAGCGCCAGGGCCTGTTCCCAGCCAAAAGGCCAGTCACGCAGGGTGGTCCTGCGACATTCAGCCTCCTGCAGAAGCGGCAGCACAACGGAACGGGCCATGCCGCCGAATGCCACTCCTGCAGGCCCCCTGGAACGCGGCAGTCCCAGGCCCTCCAACAGACCGATTGTCGCGCCGTTGGTCCCTCCCGCGAGCTGCAGAGGGCCTGGAGGTGCGCTGGTGCGCACCTGCTGCCAGAGGCGCAAAGCCGCGCGGGCTGTCCCTGCACCCACATCGCCACTCATCGGGCGGCCATCGAGCTGCCAGAGAGGACGGAAGCCACGCTGGCGCAGTGCCTCATGGCGGCCCCAGAGCTCCCTGACCAGATCCCCTGCCCGCAGTCCGTGCCCCTCCAGTCCGCAGCTCACAGCGAGCCTGCGCAGAGAAACCGAAGACGCCACAACCTGATCCAGCGTGCGTTCAAATTCCTCGAAGCGTCCCGGTGCGGTGTGCACTTCGAGAGCATCGGGCTGCAGCTCTGCCAGCAGAGAAGCCAGGTTGTCCAGCCCGACGCGATGATCCGAGGTCTCAATCAACCCCAGGGGACAGGCAGGGAGACAGCGTCCGCATCCATAGCAGCGGCTGGGGTCGACGCCAGGTCCCTGGTGAATGGCATCAGCAGGGCAGACCCTCTCGCAGGGCCGTGAGCAATCGGGAGGGCAGCGCGATGGATCAAAGACGGCCTTGCGGAAATGGGCATCCCGCCCGTCACTGACGCTGACCATCAGCCAGGGGGAGTGCCCGGTGCGCTCTCGGGCCCAGCTGAGCCCCGTGCGAGCAGCTGTGACGACAGCGGCATCGGCCGCCACATCAACACACTGAACACCCGCAACCGCATAGAGAGCGCAGAGATCAGCAACGGCAGCCAGGTCCTGATTACTGGCTCCACAGATCAATTTGACCCAGCGACCCTCGCCGAGGGCATCGTCACCGGCTGTCAGAGAACCGGCGACCGGCAGTAGACAGGCCGTCAGGCTCCCAGCAGCCGTGTCATCGGCTGCCAGCGCAGGCTGCGCGCACCACCCATCTCCACAACGATCTTCAGTCGCGGCTCACGCCGGCAGAGATCGCATAGGGAAAGCAACTCGGATCGGGACAACACCTGACCCTCGATCAGCCACAGAACCACAGGCTTGTCGCCGAGCAGAACCTCACCGAGCTGAGGCATGACCTCCTGGACTTCACCAACAGCAGCACCTCGCCCCACACTCTGATGCCCGAGATGTGGAGGCCTGACACCATGTTTCTGAAACAGGAACACCTCCGGATCGCCCAGACCGCGTGCCGAAGTGATCTGGGTGCGGTAGCCGGCAGCTCGCAGACGCCTCAACAAGCGGGTCTCTGCGCCACCTTCCAGTGGTGCGTGGACGGCCATGACCCCAGCGGATTCCAGTTCGCGGCGGAACCCCCCACCTAAAAGCAGCAGCGGCATGGAATTGGTCCAGATGATGTGAGTCTGGCAGCTGATCAGGGTTGGAGGAAACACGGAGGGCAGTGTTGTAGGGTCTTTGTTTGCTCCGCCGAGCTGTGCCCGTCCGCTAGCCGGGCCTCCAGTTCCAAGAGCAGGTCCGGCGTGTGCG
>CAYWOE010000274.1:0-1749 GCA_964459855.1 uncultured Synechococcus sp.
CGGAGTCTGAGTGGTCCTGGTGGCGGTGGATCCAGCGGCAATGGTGGGGCCTGGATCTGGTCTGGACCCGTTGGTGGCTGGGTTTCGATCAATCCAGTCAGCAGATCTGGTTGAAACGGTTGTTCGGTGATCAACAGCGATGGCTCGGTCTCACAGTGCTGTTGACGTCGATGGCCGCATCCGGCCTGGGGTGGGTGATGTTGCGCCACTCGGTTGCGGGGCGTCAACCGCTTGATCAGTCGCTGCGCCTGCTTGCTCGGTTTGGTGTTCACCCCGCGCCCGGCGAGAGTTTCGCTCAGCTCTGCCAGCGTGCCGCACTCCTTCATCCTGATCACGCCGATCTGTTGGCAGCCATGGCTGATCGGCAGCAGCTGATCGCCTATGCCCAGCTCAGTGCTTTAAGGCGACGCAATCTTCTGCGCCAATGGCGAATGATCCGTCGACGTCTTCGTTCCAATCTTCGATGACACGCATGCCTCTGTGGTTGGCCGATTGAATCGCGGTGACCAACATTCTTGTCTTCGACTGCTTGTGAGCCTGCTCAATGGCCGGGAGTAATGGTGTTTCTTAGCTTTGTGCAATGGCTGATGATTGGGATGTTTCATGACAAGTCAGTGCGATTCGGCCTGATCTGCACAGCAGCAACCCTCAGCTTCGCCAATGGCTCCTCAGCTGAGCCTATGCAGCAGAAAGCGGCTGTGGAGCAGCTGCAACAGCAGATAGATATTCTGCAGGAACAACAGGGGAGCCCCGGTGCATCCATTGCCGTGATCGACGGCGGAACAATTGGCTGAAATATTTCAATCGAAACGATCTTGGATTGAATCCATCCGTATGTCCTGAATAGCTATCAGTGTCGATGTCTCCCCAATGTTGCTGTCGAAGCAGATGTCATGAATACAGCAATCTCGATGGCCGTTTTTTTGCTTGCAGCTGAAGCCAGTCAAGATTACCTCTCACCTGATGGTCAGCGAGCGTACTCGTGCGGCAGCGAGCGTTTGTCGGCAGCTGGTTGTTTCAATGCCTGGACCAAGCTCATCCATGAGGGCCAGTCGCGTGGATGGGTTCCTGCCTATTGCAGTGATCAACCTGATCAATTCAGCACCGGGAGCTGTTACGGCGGTGGCGTTCCCTGGTGGTGGTGGAACGGCACGGGAAAGATTGGTGATCCTGTGCTGAACGACTTCTGGTTCCGCGATTACGCGGGACCGGAAGTCAACGGTGTGTTCCGCAATGACAATGCCTATGGCGATGCCCATCGATTACCAGGTCCGCACCATTGTTACAAGGCCAAGAACAGCACTTTTTGCATGGAATTCATGCGACTTCGCTAAAGACTGCTGGAACAATCCGGTCATCAGCGGTTTCTTCGCAGTGCCTGCCTGAAAGGCCACTCAGCCTGCAGTCAGAATCGCACGACCAGTCGAATTGAGATCAGTGTGATCTGATGTCATCAATCCCGAGGAGAGAAATCTTGACGAGAGCGCTCCAGCCAATCCTGATAAACCAGTGAGTAACGGCCTGCAGGCTTTTGCTTCGTCATTCCTTTCTTCGATTGGTCATGATGGAAAAACTGTTCAGCCGCATCAGCCTGGAAGTATTCAGATCAATCAGAGCCCAAGCCCAGTGGACCTGGGAGTGATTCATCAGCCAGCCGTTGTTTGCTGAAGGTATGATTGATACAGATTTTCATTGATTGGAAGAGTGTATTGCAAGCTTTATCAGTTTATTGAGTTCTTTGCAAATCAG
>CAYWOE010000275.1:0-1744 GCA_964459855.1 uncultured Synechococcus sp.
TGTCTCTTGCCAGCGGTCTGCACACTTATCTCAACGATGACGCGGAGCTGCGAGCTGCGCTCCAACCCGGATGCTGGATCTGGGATCTGCGCCGTGAGCCGTCGGGACTCGGCGTCGGTCAGGCCCGCGCTGCCTCGCTGTCCTGTCAGCGGATTCTGGCTGTGGGCACGGACATGGCCGTCGGCAAGATGAGCGCCTGTCTGGCTGTGCATGAAGCAGCCGAACGAGCCGGGGTTCCGTCGGCATTCGTGGGAACCGGTCAGGCAGGAATCCTGATCAGTGGCCGGGGCGTTCCCCTGGATGCTGTCAGAGTTGATTTCGCTGCGGGTGCTGTGGAAACGGCTGTGCTGGCGGCAGCGCAGACGCTGCCGCAGAAGGGGCTGGTGCTCGTCGAAGGCCAGGGATCGCTCTGTCATCCCGGTTCCACTGCCACCCTGCCCTTGCTGAGAGGAAGTCAGCCGACGGCCCTGATGATGGTGCATCGAGCCTTGCAGACGACCATTGACCGTCTGCCTGCAATCCCCCTCCCTCCACTGGAGGATCTCGTGGAGATCTGTGAATCACTGGCTGCGATTGGTCGTCCTGCAGGCAGCGCCCCGGCGCCCAGGGTGCGGGCACTGGCGCTGAACACGGCCCGACTTGATGAAACGGCCGCGGCGCGGATCGTCGCGCAGTTCAGCGAACGTCTGGGTCTTGTGTGCAGAGATCCGATCCGCCATGGAGCGGACGAACTTCTGAAGGCGTTGATGACCTCCTGAGAGGTTCCCGCCGGGAGGAGTGAAAGGGCGAGCGAGGGGATTCGAACCCCCGAATAGCGGCGCCACAAGCCGCTGCCTTAACCACTTGGCGACGCCCGCCGCGTCAGTAAGAATCTATCAATTCGCCCTGCAGTCCCACCCGGATGACTTCGCCTCGTCGGCGCTTGCCTTCAGCAACAACGTCTGCGGCTTTGCTGGCACTGGCAGGAAGTGGAGCGGCGCTGTTTCTGACCAACCCCAGCAGAGAGGATTATCAGGTTTTTGCCGGGGAAACCCTGGTCAATCTGGCCACCAGGGAGATCTGCGAGCGGCAGGCCCTGCCGATGGTGCTGCAGCTCTGGATCAGTGACTGCCCCCGTCTGATCGCTGATCAGGAGCAGGCCCTGGGCTTGATGGCAGATCAGTTCAGTCGTCGCTGGAATCTTGGTCTGGCCAGCGTTTATGTGACCAGTGTCGGTGGTCAGAATCTGCTTCCGGCGCTGCAGCTGCCGCGCTATTCGGTCACCACGCTGGGAATTGCCGGTCAGTTTCTGATGCTCAATGTCCATTCGGATGCCGGCAAGCTCGAATGAGCACAACAGGCGGGGTGTTGTCATCAGGCGAGCTGAGAGCACGATGCCCTCGCGCTCTTCTGGATCTGGGTTGTGAGCCTCTGCCACCGGCAGGTGTTGATGGCTTGATCCCTGTGGTTCTTTCCTGGTCAGACAGCCGGATCACAACACTGAAACCCGCCTCTGAGGCAACCGGTTTGGTTTTGCCGCGACTGGTGGAACCCCATGCCCATTTCGACAAGGCGTTTTCCTGGACTGAGCACCCCAATCCTCAGGGCACCTATGAGCAGGCCCTCGCGGCCAACTTCAGGGAGCACGAGACCCGCACGGCGGAAAAGGTTCAGCAGCGCGGAGAGCGCTGTTTGCACCTGGCCTGGGACCACGGTCTGCGAGCCGTGCGCAGTCACATCGACAGCCTCGGACCTGGCGCGAACT
>CAYWOE010000276.1:0-1741 GCA_964459855.1 uncultured Synechococcus sp.
TGCGGCCAGCAGCCATAGCAAGCAGAGAGGCTGTCTCTGAACCAGATCACCCACCCACCTGACGCCTGCCTGTTTGACCTGGACGGCCTGCTGCTGGACACCGAGCCGCTGCATGCTCGCGCCTGGCAACAGGCGGCAAGCCATTTCGGCAGCGATCTCGCGCCTGACCAGTTGATCCAGCTGCAGGGCCGCCGCCGACTGGATAACGCGAGGCTCGTCTGCTCCTGGATCGAGCAGCCGATCACACCGGATCAACTTCTCGCCGTCAGGCAGCCGATCGCAGCACAGTTGCTGCCTGGAGCCAAGGCGATGGAGGGAGCCGAATCGCTTGTACGGACAGCCGACCGACTCGGCATCGCCATGGCTCTGGTCACCAGCAGTGACAGGGAGTCAGTGCAGCGCAAAATCGCAAACCATCCCTGGGTGAATCTGCTGCAGTTGATGATCTGCGGAGACGATCCTCGGATCGGAGCAGGGAAACCAGCTCCGGATCCATTTCTCACCGGAGCCGAATGTCTGGGTGTCAGGCCCGAAGACTGCTGGGCCTTCGAGGACTCCCAGGCCGGTTGTCGATCAGCACTGACAGCTGGATGCATGGTCTGGCGTCTGCTCAGAGCCAGTGAAACCGTTGATCCCATGACTGATCAGCTGCTGAATCCGGCGAAAAGGGCCCGGCTGATCGTCATTCACAGACTCAGCGAGGCACAGGCCAGCCTGGAAACGTTGATTCAGTAAAGGCGGCTGAGCACGAAATCCGGCAGTTCCAGCAGTGCAGTTCGGTAAGGAGAATCGGGAAGCCAGGTGAGGGCTTCCCGGGATTCCTGTGCAAAGGTTTCCGCCAGCTGACGGGTCCGGGCGATGGCGTCCGACTCGCGCACCATGCACAGAGCCTCATCGAGGTCTCCCTCGTTGCTGAATTCACGCTCGATCAGAACTCCCATGGCTGGGTTGCGCTCCAGGGCGTAAAGCGCCGGTGCTGTGAGATAGCCACTGGAGAGATCACTGGCGGCGGGCTTGCCCAGCTGCAGATCACTGCCTGTGAAATCGAGAATGTCATCAACAACCTGGAAGGCCAGACCAAGCTGGCGTCCATAGCGATAGAGCGATTCCAGCTGAAGTTCCGTGCAACCGCTTAGCACTCCGGCAGCACGCGCACTGTTGGCGACCAGGGAAGCGGTCTTGCAGTAACTCTTCTCCAGATAGGTCTCAAAGGTCTGACCGGTGTCGTAGCGGAACAGTCCCTGCTTCACCTCGCCGTCGGCAAGATCCATGATCACCCGGCTAAGCAGCTTCACCACATCGAGATTGTCAAGATTGGCGAGGTGCCAGCTGGCCTGAGCGAACAGAAAGTCGCCGGCCAGAACAGCAACGCGGTGATTGAAGCGGCTGTGGACGGTTTCAACACCGCGTCTTGTGGCTGCCTCATCGACGACATCATCGTGAACCAGCGATGCGGTGTGGATCATTTCTGTGATCTCAGCAAGCCGGCGATGCCGCGAGGTGAGAGCACCATCACTGGCCAATGCTCTTGAGATCAGCAGAACGATTCCAGGACGCAGACGTTTGCCACCCGCACTGAACAGATGCTCGGCCGCTGCCTGCAGGATCGGGTGCCCTGCCCCGATCAGACTGCGGAGATCGCTGAGCAGGATCTCCAAATCCGCTTCTACCGGCTCCAGCAACTCGGTGACGGTGGTCATGGATCCCCTCGGTGCGCAGATCCTAGAAGGCGCCGACCTGT
>CAYWOE010000277.1:0-1717 GCA_964459855.1 uncultured Synechococcus sp.
AGGCGGGAAAACCGATCTGGGTGGCGGTGATGGCCAGCACCCCCGACTCACCGGCAGCCTCGGTGTTGAATCCACCGATCACGTGATGCAGGTCGTGGGTTGAGGCGATCCGCTGTGTCAGCCAGAGGGCTTCAGTGCTGGTGTCTCTTGGCCTGAAAAAATCAGCGTCGTAGTTCAGACGGCGGATCATTCCCGCGTAGGCCCTGCCCAGCGTTCCCTCCGGCAGCTTCTCCAGCGCGGGGATGTCGGGCTGGAAAGGCGGATAACGCTGCTCCACCATCTCTTTGCCACCGGGGAAAGCCTTGAAACGTTGAACGCAGACCGTCATCGCTTCGCTGTCGATGAAGTTGTCGACCAGATCGCCCACGCTGTCGAGACCTCCCTGGGTCTTGGCCAGCTCGCGCAGGATCGAAAGGTTTCTAACGGAGCGAAGCAATTCGCGGGCTCGGGACATCCTCGTCGCTCTCCAGTGGGGTTCCATCCAGATCTGCTGTATAGCGAGGCCTCACCGTTCTGAGCAGTGGCAGCATCACCAGGCAGACGGCAGCCATCAACAACCACAGCTGCACGCCGTGACCCTGCTGATCCAGCAATGCTCCTGCCAGAAGGGGTGCACCGGTTGCGCTGATGGCGAAACACTGGGAGAACAGCGCCATGGCCAGCCCTCGATGTTGCAGCGGGGTCTCCTCCACCATGGCTTCGGCTGCGCTGGGCAGGAAAGCCGCTTCCCCGAATGCCAGCGGCAGCATGGCCAGTGAGATCAGTGCCATTCCACCGGTCCAGAAGGCCGAACTCGCCAGCAGCAGGCAGCCGATTGCGAAGCCAACCAGCCCCATTCCCAACCCAAAGCGGAGGCTGCGCTTGGCCACCCAGTTGCCGACAGGCCATTGCAGCAGGACCAGCAGGCCAAGCTGCAGGGCGATCAGAGCGCCGCTTCCGGCCTCGCTCAGGGCAGGTCTCGAGAGACCTCCGCGCACGAGATCAAGGGGAAGAGCACTCTGTCTCAGGGCGATCATCCCTGTGGCAACGATGCTGATGGCCAGCACAGGCAGAAGAGGGGTCAGCCAGCGCCATCCCTCCGTGACCGGCTCACTGGTGCCGGGCTGCTTGTCGGTCTCATCAAGTTGCAGCAGGGCAGCGCGTCCATCAGGCAGGGGACGCCAGCTGAGCACCAGCAGCATCAGCAGGACGGCCACGGCCTCCACGACATAGACAGCGCGGATCAGTCCAAGCGCTGTGACGATGGCTCCGATCAATGCGCCGGAAGCGACACCCAGCGCATCTGCGCTGCGAGCCAGGGCGTAGCCGCGGCTGGACTTGAACCCGGCGCAGCTCAGCGGGACAGCCAGTTCGATGGCGGGAAAGTAAAGACCTGCTGCCAGACCGATCAGCAGCTGGCCAGCCAGATAACCACCGAAACCGTTGGCCTGAAGAAGGGTGAAATCAGCCATGAAGGCCAGCACTGCCGCTAGACGCACAGGCCAGGAGCAGGACAGCCCCCGATCCAGCAACACGCCGCTCAGCAGTCGGGCCGCTGTGCCGATCAGTGCTGAAGCTGCAAGACCCTGTCCCACCTGCGTAGCGGTGAAGCTGGCCTGGTGGAAGACGATCGGAGTCATGTAGATGACACCACCGGCGCCGAGCGAGGCCAGGAGCCGGATTGAAGCCACTTCCTGCAAAGGTGCGGGAAACTGGTTCCACCAATGAACTGGCTTAG
>CAYWOE010000278.1:0-1713 GCA_964459855.1 uncultured Synechococcus sp.
AGGAATCTGGCCACACTGATCCTGAGAGGGAGATTTCGTTGGACTACAGACAGGACGTCGTGCTGAGAGTCACCGTCAAAGGGACGCTTGAAGTGCCATCACTGATGCCGAAGGATGAGCTTGAGCAGTGGCTGGCCACCGAAAGCGGGAAGGCCTCCCTCGCCCGCATGGAGATCCAGGAATGGGATGAGGTGGCGACCATCCATGCCAGTAAAAAAGCAACCTTCCGTCGCTGATGGCTGGATTTGCCAGGGAGATTGAAAGCGCTGATGGCTTTTCAGCCCATCGGACCGGGGAGATCTTTCACCAGACCTTCAAGGACGCCACCCCTGAGGAGATCGAATCGTCTCGTCTGCGCTTTGACAGGGACAGATGGTGCGAGAACAATCATCAGCAGAAGATCTGGAAACAGGATCTGCTTGCTCCAGTGCCGCAGGGGCAGCAAGGTCACAGCGTGTTCGTGGTCAAGCACTCAGACACGGTGACGTTCATGTGCGGGCTCTGGGCGGTCGTTCTTTCACTCACCAACGAAGCAGGCAAGCGGCATAAGTATCCGATCTGGACCCTCGGAGCCAAGACCGGCAACCGGTTCCGTTGCTCACCCTCAGGCATCCGAGATCTGATCCTGGATCAGTTCGATCAGGAGACCTACGACGCATGGAAGGCACTGGTGATGAGCAACCGGGAGGGCGCCTACGAAGCTCTCGCCTCCGCTTGTGACTGGCTTGGTCAAAAGAAGAAAGTTGGTTTCAGTTACATCAGCGGGCGATCATCGATTCAGCTGCTGACAGACATGGGTGTTCGATGTGAAAGAGATCACACCTTCCTCTATCCCCATTACAAAACAATGTTTGAGGACAAGCTTCTCGGCAAGACACGCTCTGTTTATGAAGAATGGCTTAAAACTGCATCCAATGAGCATCTTGTTCTGTTCAAGCAAATGGTCGCCAATACCAAACAACAAAATCCAAAGCTCACAGAAGCAGCTGCTCGTCAGCAGGTGATGTCCACTCTTCATGAAATGGGCGTGATGACATAAGAATCTGTTGTCAAAGAAAACTGTCGTCAATGTTCTTCAATGTCATCTACACCAAGTGACTCGGGTTTTCCAGAAGAAGACCAGCACCTGATTGCACAAAATCTTGATCGGATCCTTCGGTCTGACACCTACCGACTGGCGCATCATGATCCGGAGCTGCTCAACAGCTCTTCGATGCGCGGCGTCAGGATGCTGCTGGAAATCAGTAAACCTGAACTTCGTCTGGAGGAGGCTGGGATCACCTCCACCATCATTGTGTTCGGTGGTTCTCGAGTTCGGGAGCGCTCCGAAGCCGAGTCGTGCCTTGCCGCATCGCTTGATGCGTTGAATTCTGACCCCGACTCCGCGCTGTTACAACGCAAGGTGCAGCAGGCCAGGAGGATTGTTGAGCTTTCGCCCTTCTACGATTCAGCCCGGGAATTTGCCTTTCTGGCTTCTCGATACGGCCAACCACAAGCCAGCTCAACACCTAGCTGCTCATCCCATGTGATTGTGACCGGCGGCGGTCCTGGAATTATGGAGGCTGCCAATCGTGGAGCCTTTGATGCTGGTTGTCGATCGATTGGCTTCAATATCGATCTGCCCCATGAGCAACATCCAAATCCATACATCACTCCCGATCTTTGCTTCAAGTTCAATTACTTCGCGTTGCGCAAGTTCCATTTCGTGATGCG
>CAYWOE010000279.1:0-1706 GCA_964459855.1 uncultured Synechococcus sp.
GCAATCAGGACGTGCTCAACATCATTCAGGTGCTCGAACATGCCCCCACGGCGGGGCGGTGCCTGGCGGAGCGGGCCTTTCTCCGGGAACTTGAAGGTGGCTGCCAGGTCCCGATCGGAGTCAACAGCCGCATTGACGATCACGAACTCGTTCTCACCGGCATGGTGGCCAGCCTCGATGGCAAGCGACTGATCCGCGATGAGCGCCGCGGCCCCCTCGGCAATCCTGAGGACGTGGGACTGAAACTTGCAGCGGATTTGAAATCTCGGGGTGCGGGCGAGATCCTCCAGGAGATCTTCGCCTCGGTTCGCCCCGAAGCCTGACCAGAAGGGCTCAGCACCCGGTCATCGCGGTTCAGGCATCGGTCTCACTGAGTGATCCTCACGGGTGTCCCCACCTCGACAAGCTCATAGAGCTTCTGAACATGGGCATTGAGCATGCGTACGCAGCCGTTGGACACTGCTGCGCGGATCTTCACCCAGTGCGGCCAGGGCGTGCCGTGGATTCCGAACTGATCAGGACCCTGCTGAAGAAAACCGATCCAGCGATGTCCAAGCGGGCTCTTGGGCCCTGTCACGGGGTGAACCTGACCGGACTTGGTGCTTTCGTACTGGGGATTGACCAGCTTGGTTTCAACGCGGAACACACCGGTGGGTGTGGGCGTCTTGGGATCGCCGATGGCTACCGGCCAGCGTCCGAGGGACTGACCATCGCGGATGACGCTGATGCGTCGCTGCCTGAGATCGAGATGAATGCTCGTGTCCGCCCGGGCCGACTGAACCCTTGCGGAGGCGAGCTGCGCTGACTGCAGCTCGGGCGACTCCCCTGCTGACACTGGACCAGCGAGGGCCAGAGAGATCGCACCCACCGCCGCAAGAGGAGAGAAAGCGACGCATCTGAGACGCACCATCGGACAGCCAAGACTCACTGGTCTCAACGTATCCACTGGTCAGAGTAAAAACCGCACACCAGTGGATGACTTTCTGAAGAAACCACTTTTCGAGGTGCCGGAGAGGCTCCCAAACGCGCTGCAGCCTGGAAGACCGACTGAATGAATCCATGTCACAGCAGCTTCAGTGAACAGAGACTGAGGCGCGCCTGGTGCTCCATGCGATCAGGAACGTCGGCACTGCCGGCGGGGTACTGCCTCTTCCGTCAATCCATGCGGAGATGATGGAGGCGATCCAGAACCACGTACTGCATTCGTAGATCGCCCCGCAGGATCCGGCGATCATTCCATCCACGACCTATCCAGATCTGATCCCCGCCGGCAGCAAACGGGAGCAGCTGATTCAGTTCCTGGTGTTGATTCCCTATCTGGACATGTCGGTCGACCCACGCATGGTGGGCGTGGTGGACGACTTCGCCTCCTGCCTGAAGATCAGCCCGGTGTTGCGCGTCGATATCAGTCGCTGGAATCGTTCCCGGAAGGAAGCCTCGGGCACAGCTTCTTTCACTGGTATCGCGATCGCGGCTGGGCTCTGCCAGGCGACCACAAGAGCACCTCTGAACTGCTCGTGAACCATGACTGCTGCCACATCCTGGGCGACTTCAACACCGACACTCAGAGGGAGATGAATGTGGCTGCATTTCAGGCCGGTTTGTTCACGGATGGCTTCGGCTTTGAATCACTGCTGGAGGTGATGCTCGATTTCCACCTGGGCAAATCCTTCCCCACCATCACAGGACTGATCGCACCGGAAACC
>CAYWOE010000280.1:0-1697 GCA_964459855.1 uncultured Synechococcus sp.
CGGTTCTCTTTGTAGGAATGTCATTTGTCGATTTCTACACGATGCCTCGCACCTACCGGGATGATCAGTACCTGGCCGGTGCCCTGGGAATGTATCTCACCTACATCAACCTTTTCGTGTTCATTCTGCGGCTTGTGATTGCGCTTCAGGGTGGCGGTCGTCGTGACTGAATGAACTGAACTGTTCGCGTTCGATTCAGCTTGGCTTCAGTCAAACCCCGGCAGCTGCCGGGGTTTTTTCATGGCCGAGATCTCAGCGTGTGACATTGATCGGACAAGTTTCCAATCCCTGGCTGAATTGAGATCACGGTTGCTGTCTTGTCGACATGCAGGCTCAAGTTGCTGACGATCATCAGCGGGTTTTCACAATCCTGAGCATTGCGATCACCGCCGCACTTGGAGGCTTCCTGTTCGGATACGACACCGCGGTGATCAACGGTGCGGTCTCTTCGATCGAAACCACCTTTCAGACCTCCGCATCCACGCTGGGACTCACGGTGTCGTCAGCCCTGCTGGGATCCGCCGCCGGAGCTCTGGTGGCTGGATGGTTGGCTGACCGTTTCGGGCGACGGCCGAGCATGCTGCTCGCCGCAGTGATGTTCCTCCTCAGTGCTGTCGGCTCCGCTCTGGCGCCAGGGCTTGTCGATCTGGTGATCTGGCGTGTGGTGGGCGGTGTGGCTGTGGGGTTCGCCAGCGTGCTCGCACCTGCCTACATCGCCGAGATTTCACCGGCGGCCATGCGCGGACGCACCGGATCCCTGCAGCAGCTGGCGATTGTGCTCGGAATTTTCATCTCACTGCTGTTCAACTACCTGATTGTGCTGGCCACGTCGGATCAGGAGCCCACCTCTCTGGTTGGACCGATGGCGGCCTGGCGATGGATGTTGATGGCGGAAGTGGTTCCCGCCCTGCTTTATGGCCTGCTGGTGTTGCGCATCCCTGAAAGTCCCCGCTATCTGGTGCGCGTCGGTCGTCTGGATCAGGCCAGAGCGGTGATCCGACGCACGATCGGTGAATCCACCCAGGAGGTGATCGATCGAATTCAGGCCAGCCAGGGGAGAAGAGGACGCGGGTCCCTCAGGGATCTCATCAGCCGCAGATCCGGTCTGCTGCCGATTGTGTGGACCGGAGTCTTGCTGGCGACCTTCCAGCAACTGGTTGGTATCAATGTGATCTTTTACTACTCCAGTGAGTTGTGGCAGTCGGTTGGTTTCAGCACCACCGAGAGCCTCAGTGTCACGGTCATCACATCAGTGACCAACGTGGTGACCACGTTTCTGGCCATCGCCACGATTGACCGACTCGGACGCCGACCTCTTTTGTTGATCGGTTCGGTCGTGATCACGCTCAGTCTGGGGCTGATGAGCTGGACCTTCGCCGGTGCGCCGCTCGTGGACGGGATGCCCCAGCTCACGGGATCCTCATCGGTGGTGGCGCTCGTTTCGGCCAACGTGTTCGTGTTCGCGTTCGGTTTCTCCTGGGGCCCGGTGATGTGGGTGCTGCTGGGTGAGATGTTCAACAACCGCATCCGAGCGATGGCGCTGGGGCTTTCGGCAACGGTGAACTGGCTGGCGAACTTCCTGATCTCCACCACATTCCCGATGCTGCTGAAGTCTTCAGGCCCCGCGCTCGCCTATGGGCTCTACGCCACGGCAGCAGCCATCTCCTTTTTCTTCGTGCTTTTCCTGGTCAGGGAGA
>CAYWOE010000281.1:0-1693 GCA_964459855.1 uncultured Synechococcus sp.
TGTCGGCGGTCTTGAAGGCCAGTTCGAGATAGCGAACCCCTCCGTGCAACAGCTTTGTGCTGCGGGAGCTTGTGCCTCCGCCGAGGTCATGGCCTTCGAGCAGGGCCACCTTTAGACCCCGGCTCACGGCTTCGTAGGTCAGGCAGGCCCCGCTGGCACCGCCGCCGATCACCAGCAGATCGAAGCTGTCGTCATCCATGCCAGCGCAGGCTCCTTGAAATGGCGTCGCTCCAGTGCTTCATCCAGGCCTGGCGTTGTTCGGAACCGAGCGAGGGACTGAACAGGTCCGCTTGCTCGCCACGCAGGGACTCCAGGTCCTGCAGGCTGCTGATCAGCCCGGCCTGAACGCCCGCCAGCAGAGCGACACCGCGGGCGGTGCTCTGCAGATAAGCCGGGCGTCGCACCTTCAGGCCGGTGCTGTCGGCCTGGGCCTGCAGCAGCGGATCCGACGCGGCTGCACCTCCATCCACGGCCAGTTCTCCGAGACCCTGTCCGATGGCTTGCTCCGCCAGCTGCACCAGACCGGCCACCGAGAGCGCGATGCCTTCGAGGGCTGCACGGGCGATCTGTCCTCGACCGGTGTCGCGGGTCAGCCCGATCAGAAGGCCCCGAGCACCAGGATCCCAGTGAGGTGTGCCCCAGCCTGTGAAGGCGGGGACGAGCATGACGCCTCCCGAATCGGCAACGCTGAGCGCCAGCTGGTTGACCTCCTCAGCGGTGTCGATGATTCCCAGTCCGTCTCGCAGCCATTGCACCACCGTGCCCGCATTGAAAAGACTGCCCTCGAGGCAGTAGGTGGGCTCTCCCTGATCGTCGGTCCAGCCGAGAGTGCTCAGCAATCCGGCATCACTGCGCTGAATCGTGCCGCCGGTGTTCACCACCAGAAAGGCTCCCGTTCCGTAGGTGCATTTGGCTTCTCCTGGTCTCAGGCACAACTGGCCCAGCGTTGCGGCCTGCTGGTCGCCGAGCAGTGCATGGATCGGGACTCCGGAAAAGGGAAGTCCTGATGCGATCGGCCCGAAGTCGCCGCGGCAGGGCACCAGCTCAGGCAGTGCGCTCCTGGGCAGACCTGTCTGTTCGCAGAATGCATCCACCCACTGACGTTGTGTCAGGTCCATCAGCAGTGTTCGGCTGGCATTGCTCATGTCTGAGCAGTGCCGCTGGCTTCCGCTGAGGTGCCACAGCAACCAGCTGTCCACCGTGCCGAAGCAGAGATCATCACTGGCGGCGGCAGCGGCGGCGTCTGGTTGATTCAGCATCAGCCAGCGGATTTTGCTGGCACTGAAATAGGGGTCGAGGAGCAGGCCCGTGCGGGCACGCCATTCCTGCTCCAGACCTTGGTCCTTCCACTGCTGACAGATGTCCGAGGTGCGGCCGTCCTGCCACACCAGGGCCGGGCCGCAGGCTTGTCCATCGCTGCGTCTCCAGAGGATCGTTGTTTCTCGCTGATTGGTGATGCCGCAGGCGACAACAGCGTCTCTCTGCTCCCGGCTGATGGTCTGTTCCAGGCGCTCCATGGCCAGTCGCTGACTTTCCCAGATCTCGCGGGGGTTCTGTTCCACCCATCCGTCCGCCGGGTAGCTGATGGCCAGGGGGGCGCTGGCACTGGCAACCGGGTAGCCACGGGAATCAAACAACGCGGCGCGGGAACTGCTGGTGCCCTGATCCAGTGCGAGAAGGAGGGGCGTTGCTG
>CAYWOE010000282.1:0-1692 GCA_964459855.1 uncultured Synechococcus sp.
AGTTCGAGGCAGGCAAGTCCGTAAACCTCATCCAGTTGTCGGGACGGCATGTTCCCCCGGTACATCCGCAATGTGCGGCCAGCTGCTGTGAAGCCAAGTTTCTGGAGCAGCGGCGCGGCGAGTGCATTGCCACCCGGCGAGTCAATGATGACCACTCCCTGTCTTGCTTTGAGCAGATCCATGATCAACAGCTCAGCCAGTTCAGGTGAATCAGCCAGCAAAGGTCCGATGCGCCAGCCTGCTTCCTTGCTGAGCAGACAGGGCCGGACGCGGGCAAAGCCATGGCAGTTCTGGCTCCCATCAAGCAGTGCTGTGACTTGACCCGCAGGATGGTGCAGCCAATCAGAGAGAAAGTGAGGCCTGGGACTGAGTTCACGATCAGCGTCATAAGCCTGGATCCTCGGCTCAGGAATCTTTTCTCCATGAATCAATCTCAATCCTTTCGGAGGCTTTGAGGAGGTACCTGTTTTCTTTGAAAGGCCATCTGCAAGCTGCCATCGTGTGGTTGCTGATGCAGGGTGAAATCCCCAATTTGAATAATCATCAATCCTGTTTTCCGCCGCTTCAAGGCCAATACAACCCACGTCATCGAGATGATCCAGAGCCTGTTTCCAGAGTTTCACTCCGTAGCCATGCCCTCTCTGTTCCGGGCGAACGATATACAGGCCGATGAATCCATAGGCATGGTTGTAGCGAATGCCTGCGATGCACCCGATCGGTTGGTCATCGAGGCAGCCCATCCAAATGCCCTGACGGTCTGTCTGGCGATAAATTCCAACATCCCCTGTACCGGGCGCAAAACCCTCACGCCGCGCCCAGTCGTTGATCAACGGCACATCGTCAAGCTCGAGCGTGCGAATCCTGAATTGAGACTTCATTGCTTCACTTTCAGGCCAATACTTTGATGTCGCAAGCGGATGTTAAGTCTGCTGCTGTACGGATTTACAGATGCTGTGCAAACTGAAGAATGTCACGCTGAGGGCCAGCTCGAAATGCTGGCCGCAAAGACTGTTGATTGTCGTTGGATGAATGAAGGGTTCAGGTCATCTTTGCGAACAGCTTTTTGTGATAGTCCACAACGTCCTGGCAGCCGATCACTGGTGTGAAGTCCATTTCGATCCCGTACTGAGCACGCCATGGAGCGAAGTGCTCAAAAATTTGTGCATCACCCTCGGCCTTGAAGAGCAACGTCACGCGGCCAGCTCCAGGCGCGTGAACACGAAACAACATCTCAAATCCAGGAAACTTGTCCGCCTTTGTCATCTCACCTGAATCCCACAACTCGCAGAAGCTCTTGTAAGCAGCAAGCTGGCTTTCAATATCCGGAAAGATGCAGTCCGCTAGATACATCTGCATGATTGGTCGAAGCAATGGGAATTCACTTCCTAGCCATCAAACTCTGCTCAGTGTTTGTAAGTCATCACTAGCTGACAGTCTGATTCGGATGCCGGTCATCACGACCTATGGAAATCGCAGAGACGTTGCGCATCGTCCATCATTGTCAGATGTCAGTCACTCCCATGGATCAAGCAGAACTCAACAACTGGAAAGCCATCGCTGAAAGGATGGAGCTGAATGGCGATACCGGCAGCTGGTTCTATTTGCGTGCAAGAGCCATTGCTGATGGGAAGCCTGACCCGATGCCCAACGTTTCCGAGTTGATGCCTGAGTCGGTTTGATCTGACCAGGCAC
>CAYWOE010000283.1:0-1687 GCA_964459855.1 uncultured Synechococcus sp.
AGCTGCCTCAGCAGCAGCAGCACCTCCCCGGAACCGAAAACCAGCTGCCGCTGCAGACGTTGATCCTGGATCCGACTCAGAGTCGAGCCTTCCTGCCACTCACGCACCAGCCAGAGACTGCCGTGCTCCTCCAGCAGCCCGCCAAAGCGTGGAATCTGGGGATGAAGCAGTGACTGCATCGAGGGCCACAGACCGCGAAAGCGCTCCTGAGTGGCCTGATCGCTGAATTGACGCAACGCCACTGGCGCATCCGCCGCCATCTGATCAACGGCACGCCACAGAGTTCCCTGGGGATGGGCTGGATCCGAGGAAAGGCAGCGATCCAGGCGATACCTGTCGGCCAGCAACGTGCCGATCACAAGGGAGAGGCGGTTCGGGCCGATGGTAGGGGCAGTCCAGCGCTGACACCCAGCGGTGATCCCACTAACGTCACCGCCAGCACGATTCCCCTCCATGGACTCCGGCTCGCTCCTGAACCGACTGATGGAGGTGCGTCACACCAGCGAAGCCCTGATTGAGCCTCTCAATGCCGAGGACCTCAACCTGCAGGGCATGGCGGATGCCAGCCCCCCCAAGTGGCACCTTGCTCACACCACCTGGTTCTTCGAAACCTTCGTGCTCAAACCCCACCACAGCACATATGTGCCGGCGGACCCCCGATGGAGTTATCTGTTCAACTCCTACTACGAGGCGGTTGGGCCGCGACAGCCTCGCCCGCAGCGGGGACTGCTCAGCCGACCACCGATGGATGAAGTGTCAGCCTGGCGGAAACGGGTGAACCATGCTCTGGAACAGCTGCTGGAACAGCATCCAGATGCTCCCTGGCTGGACCTGGTGGAACTGGGCCTGCACCATGAGCAGCAACATCAGGAACTGATGTTGATGGATCTGCTGGACGGATTCAGCCGTCAGCCTCTGGAACCGGCTTACCGCAGCGACTGGTGCGATCAGTTCGAGGAACAGCCGAGTGCAAGCGACAGCACATCCAGCTCGGAACAGCAGCAACCCTGGCTCACCTGCGCTGGAGGACTGGTGGAGGTGGGCCACAGCGGTGATGCCTTCCACTTCGACAACGAAGGGCCTCGGCATCGCACCTGGCTGGACCCCTTCACCATTTCGACTCAGCTGGTCAGTAACGGTGCCTTCAAGACCTTCATCGATGATGGCGGTTATGAACGTCCCGAGCTCTGGATGAGTGAGGGCTGGGCCGAACGCAGTCAGCGCAGCTGGGAAGCCCCTCGCTACTGGCGACGTGATCATGACGGGCAGGGACCCTGGCAATGGGAATTCACCCTCGCTGGTCGCTGCGCGCTGAAGGATCACCTGCCGGTGCGTCATCTCAGCTGGTTTGAAGCGGATGCCTATGCACGCTGGGCCGGAGCCCGCCTGCCCAGCGAAGCGGAATGGGAGCTGGCCAGTTCTGAGCACGGCAGCAAGCTTCAGCAGAGCCATGGCCAGCTCTGGCAATGGACCTCAAGCCCGTATCGGCCTTACCCGGGCTTTCAGCCGGCGGCGGGCGCCGTGGGCGAATACAACGGCAAGTTCATGACCTCCCAGTTCGTGCTGCGCGGCAGCAGCCAGCTCACACCCAGAGGTCATTCCCGCGACACTTACCGCAACTTTTTCACTCCGGCCAGCCGCTGGATGGCGGCAGGCCTGCGCCTGGCTCAATGACCACCCAAACGCC
>CAYWOE010000284.1:0-1679 GCA_964459855.1 uncultured Synechococcus sp.
GAGGCCTGTCGGCTCGTGCGCATTTCAGCCTTCAGTTATGACCACGAGCTGGAAATCCGTTCATGCCACAACACCCATGACGATTTCGAGAACAGCGTGCACCGCCTCAATCGCAGGATCCTGGAGGTTCTCGCGCAGCATCACATCGAGATTCCCTTCCCCACGCAGACCCTGAAACTGCATTCAAGTGGTTCGACGCAATGATTCTGCGCATTCCTGAACCTGAGGTGATGAATGACCCGCTGCAGGTCGATGCCTATGCAGCTGCCGATTTCAGCAACACGGATCAGGCGATGGTGGATCGGATCGCCACGTTGCTCGCGACCTCCGGCAACTCTTTCCCGGATCGGGCCCGTCTGCTCGATCTGGGTTGCGGGCCTGGCAACATCTCCGCTCGACTTGCTCAGCGATGGACGCATTGTTCAGTTCTCGGGCTTGATGGCGCTGATCGGATGATCGCCGTGGCTGATGATCGCCGCCGCGCAGCCGGTATCCCCAGGGAGCGTCTGCGCTACGACAAGGCCCTTCTGCCTCTGCGACATGCGGGGCAGCCTGCGGATCTGATCGTCAGCAACAGCCTGCTGCATCATCTCCATGATCCTCATCAGCTCTGGTCGTCACTGATTCCGCTGGCATCGGCTCACTGCCTTGTGCTGCATCGTGATCTGCGTCGCCCAGAGAGCGAAGCGAGCATTGATCAACTCTGCGACTGCCATGTCGCCGATGCTCCGGCGGTGCTTCAACGCGACTACCGAGCATCACTGCATGCATCGTTCACGCTGGACGAGGTCAGAGTTCAGTTGCAGCAAGCCGGGCTTGTGACTTTGCAGGTGTCTGCCGTTGAGGATCGCTATCTGGAGGTGAGTGGCTGGATCACGGGCTGTCAGGCTGGGTCTGATCAATCCAGACCATGAGCACCGATACAGCACTGCAGGACGGACGTGAACTGCTGGATGCGGTGGCGCGACGCCGTAATTTCGCGATTATTTCCCACCCTGACGCGGGTAAAACCACTCTCACTGAAAAACTGTTGCTGTACGGGGGTGCCATTCAGCAGGCAGGAGCAGTGAAGGCGCGCGGAGAGCAGCGCAAGGTCACGTCCGACTGGATGGAGCTGGAAAAGCAACGGGGCATCTCGATCACCTCCACCGTTCTTCAGTTCGACTACACCGGCAACACCATCAATCTGCTGGATACGCCCGGCCACCAGGATTTCTCCGAGGACACCTACAGGACCCTGGCAGCGGCGGATAACGCCGTGATGCTTGAAGACGCGGCCAAGGGCCTTGAGCCGCAGACCCGCAAACTCTTCGAGGTCTGCCGCATGCGTGAAATCCCCATCTTCACGTTCATCAACAAGATGGATCGTCCCGGTCGGGAACCTCTCGCTCTGCTTGATGAAATCGAATCAGAGCTGGAACTGACGCCCTGGGCGGTGAACTGGCCGATCGGAAGTGGTGAGCAGTTCCGTGGGGTGATTGATCGCCGCTCCCATGAGGTGATTCTGTTCAGTCGGGCCGAACGCGGGCGTCAATCGGAGGAAAATCATCTCTCTCTGGATGACCCTGAGCTCAAAGAGCTGGTGGAACCTGAGTTGCTTGAGCAGGCGGTGGAGGAGCTGGAGCTGCTGGAAGCTGCAGGCGCTGAACTGGATCTGGAGCTGGTGCATGCCGGTGAGC
>CAYWOE010000285.1:0-1663 GCA_964459855.1 uncultured Synechococcus sp.
GACACCTCCCTTTCACGGAGGCGACAGGGGTTCGAATCCCCTTGGGGGTATTGAACGATTTGCCTTTGAAGGGCATCACATCCAGTTCATGGATGTTTTTTTATGACAATTGATAATTAACCGGAAAGCATATTCAAGCCTTTGATAATGAATCTATGAAAGTGGAACGTTGAAGTTCTCAGGTGAACCGTCGAATGGTTTCTTCTTCCACCGCAAGAAGATTGTCGTTGAGATCCTGACGCAGACGTTGCTCAATCAGGGCAACAGGCATGCCCAAGCAACCTTGCACCGTGAGCTCATAGAGAACAAGCGTTTGATCGGGAACAGACTGAAGACGCCAGGAGCCCTCAAAACGCCGGAAATCACCCTTGATCATCCTGAACTGCAGCAATCCCTCCGGACGGTGCTCAGTGAGTTCGAGCTGAACTTCTGCAGAGAATTTCAGGCCTAACACCAGTTGCTGACTGCCGATCTGAGAAAGAGTTACTCGATTGCCGGAACGCTCAATCAGCTTGCTGCTGCTGAGATTGGGGATGAATTCGCTGAGACCTTCATAGTCGGTGAGCACCTCCCAGAGATCATCAACCGTCTGATCGGTGCGCAGCTGCACAGCCAGCCGACGCACACCCTGCGGCAGACGCTCGACAGTCTGCTCAATCGTCTGATGACGGCCTCTGGTTGATCGCTGAAGAGTCGTCAAGGAATCGGCGATGTTCAACCGGTGAAAGGTAACAACGGAATCCTAATGAAAGTCATGTTGGCGGCCAGCCAGCAATGTGATGTGAGGGCACTGACGACCTGATCTTCGGATTGATCGACACGCCTATGATCGCGCCTTCTCAAACAGGAAAGCGACTAGCGATGCGTGTCAGCTCAGCGGGTACCAGCAGCTACAACGAACGGATGTTCACGCTGGTCGTTGTCTGGCAACAGGCAGGCAAGCATGTCCGCTCGGAAGAGCGACTCACCGTTTCCTACGACCGCCTTCAGACCACGGTCCAGGCCATCAATGAGCGCGGAGGGCGGATTCAGTCCGTGATTCCCAACAATGAGCCGACCCCGGTTGCAGCCACGGCTACAAAAGCTACAAGCAGCAAAGCTGTTGCTGCGAAGACACCGTCCTCAAAGGCATCTGCCTCAAAGGGTTCCACAAAACAGGCGCAGAAAGCGGTTGCTTCAAAAGCCACTGCAAAGCCTGCTTCCAAAACAGCTGCATCCAAATCCCCCACCAAGCCTGTAACCAAAGTGGACGCTTCCAAAGCTCCTGCAAAGCCGGCTCACCAAGCGGTTCCTGTCAACATCTACAAACCGAAAACTCCCTTCATCGGCACCGTTCTCGAGAACTACAGCCTCCTCGATGAAGGTGCCATCGGGCGCGTCCAGCACATCACCTTCGATCTGAGCGGAGGTGAACCACATCTTGAGTATGTGGAGGGACAGTCGATCGGCATCATCCCCGAAGGAACCGATGCGAAGGGAAAGCCACACAAAATTCGTCTCTATTCAATTGCCAGCACTCGTCACGGCGACGATATGGCTGGCAAGACAGTGTCGCTCTGTGTACGTCAGCTCGAGTACCAGAACGAGGCAGGTGAAGAGATCAAGGGAGTCTGCTCCACCTATCTCTGCGATATCAAGCCTGGCGACAAAGTGAAAATCACCG
>CAYWOE010000286.1:0-1626 GCA_964459855.1 uncultured Synechococcus sp.
AGTCCAAACCGGATGGCCAGGCCAAGTTCTGGCTGATTCCACGCGACAGCGGTGCTTACGCCGGCCAGCCCCCGCGCATTGTGGACGCGCCTGACGGCTTTGTGTTCCACCATCTCAATGCCTGGGAACAGGACGGTGATGTGGTGGTGGAGAGCATCTACTACAGCGATTTCCCCTCCATTGGCCCTGACGTTGATTTCGCAGCGGTTGACTTCGATCTGATTCCCGAGGGGCTGCTCGAGCAATGTCGAATCAACCTGGAGACCTCCGCGGTTGAGACCACACGACTGAGTGAACGCTGCTGTGAGTTCGCGATGGTCAACCCTGACAAGGAAGGTCTGCCCTGTCGTTTTGCCTGGATGGCGGCTGCAGCCCGTGAGCAGGGCAATGATCCGCTTCAGGTGGTGAAGAAACTTGATCTCGTCAGCGGTGAGCGCCATCTCTGGAGTGCTGTGCCTCACGGTTTTGTGAGTGAGCCGCTGATGGTTCCCAGGCCAGGAGCCAGCGCTGAAGATGATGGCTGGGTGCTGGAGTTGCTGTGGAACGGGGATCGGGAAGGTTCCGATCTGGTGATTCTTGACGCTGCCAACCTGCGCGAGCTGGCGGTGTTTGAACTGCCGTTGGCGATCCCCCATGGTCTCCATGGCAGCTGGGTCGATGCCAGCTGAGTCAGTCTGATCCGGTGGTGATTGCGGTCGCGCCGGTCACGGTTCTGAAACCTTTCATGGCATGAGCTGAACTAGACAGCGAAGCAAGTTCCTGTGACTGTTTCGTTGGATATGTCATCAGCTCTGACTCGTTCAGTGAACATGCTGAAGGCAGCTCTGTTGTTGCTGCCGACTGTCTCGCTGTTTCCGCTCGCGGCCCGGGCACAGATTCAGGGCCCTGCCTGTCGCGGCACGCTTCTGCAGCTGAATCTGCTGGAGAGCGGTGAAAGCGCGACTGAGAGCTTCCGTTTCAATCTGCGCCTCGAGGCGGACGCCTCGACCAGCGCGGCAGCGCTGGATCAACTGCGTGATCGTCAGGACAGGCTGCGTGCGCAGCTGCAGCCCCTGGTGCAGGGAAGGCTTGTGATTCCTGCACCAAACACCTATGCCATGGCCGGTTCTCAGCAATCCAGCGGCTATCGGGCCGCAACGACCGTCACCGGAACGGTTGGTCGCAGCAACTACGACACGCTGATTCAGCGCGCCGGCCGCTTGCCGGGTGTGCGGCTTCAGGGCATGACCTCGCTGCCCTCGTCAGCAGGGCAGGACCGACTGCAGGGTCAATTGCTTGAAAGAGCGCTTCAGCGCGGACGCAGGCAGGCTGAACGCACGGCAGCGGCCCTGAAGCTTCGTCAGGTTGCCCTGCTGCGCATTGATCAGCGTTCTCATTCCTCGCTGCGACCTTCTCCGATGACGCTCAGTGCGGCGCCCCGTTTCAGGCCGGAGGAAGCACCGCTTCCCAGAGGCAGCCTCAGCCTTGCCCTGGATTACTGCCTCAGCTGACGGATTCCCCCACACTGTTCCTCAGCTGCGGGCAGAGCCTTGAAGGGGAGACGTACCGATCAACTGCTCTGGATCACAAGCCTTCTCTTTGTGGTCTGGCTGGTCTGGGTTGAAACCAGTTTTCAGTATTTCGAGG
>CAYWOE010000287.1:0-1626 GCA_964459855.1 uncultured Synechococcus sp.
TGAGCAGGTGGTTCTCGGCGTTCAGGTTCTCAGCAGCCGGGGACCGGTTGCAGGACTGTCGCTGCTGGATGTCACACCAACTCTGCGAACCGCTGACGCGCCCCTGCCTCGAGGACTGCTGAACGGCGAAGCGGACGGTGACGGAGTGATCCGACGCCGTCCGGGGCAGGTCTCGCAGTCGATGCGGCAACAGCTGAATGCGGCGATTCCGGATGGCCTGGCCATCGCGCTGCTCAGGAAACAGAAACAGTCAGCCGATCTCAGCACTCACAGCGGGGACCTGTTGGATCCCTACGGTCCGCCAGGGACCATCCCTACCCTCTCGATCTGGGAACTGCTCGAACCGCAGGCCTTTGCCTCGATCAAGAGGTCAGGACGGCTGCGAAACGCACTGGTTCTGGTGGGTCCGACGGCTGCTGTGTTGCAGGACCTTCACCCCGCGGTTTTCTCAGGCGCGCAGGGCATGCCGGGGGTGGAACTGCATGCCACGGAACTGGCCAACCGTCTCGACTCCAGCTCACTGCGCTGGATCCCCGCCCCACCTGGATGGAATCTGATGATGGCATTCCTGGTGATTGTCGCCGGGGTGAGCGCAGCCCGGTTTGAACGGCCACTTCCTCGTCTGGGCTTTCTGATCGGGGCATCGGGTCTTCTGGTCGCAGGCAGTGCAGGTCTGATCATCTGGGGCGGAGTTCTGCTGCCGGTTCTGGGGATTGCAGGCAGCCTGGCAATCACGGGAATCGTGACCAGCGCCGATGCAACGCTGCGACTGCAGTGGCAGCGACGCCGTCTGCGTCGCACGCTCGGGCGCTACCTCTCTCCTGCAGTGGCTGCGGAGATCGCCGACCAGCCCGAAGAGGCCGATGGCCTTCTGGGCGGACAGCTGATGGATGTTGTGATCCTGATGAGCGACATCCGGGGATTCACCGGCTTCACCCAAGAGATGACGGAACAGGGAAAGGTGAAGGATCTGGTCACTCGCCTGAACCAGTACTTCAGCGAGGTGGTGAATGCGGTGCATTCCGAGCAGGGGACCGTTGACAAATTCATCGGCGACGCAGTGCTGGCAGTGTTCGGAGCACCGCTGAAACAGAGCCGAAGCGAGAATGTGCGTGCGGCGGTCAGAACCGCGCTCGCCTTGCAGAGACAGCTGACGATCCTCAACCATGGCTGGGAACAGCAAGGCCAGAAACCATGGCAACAGGTGGTTGTGCTCAGCCATGGCTGGGTGCTGAGCGGCAACATCGGTTGTGCCAGCCGAATGGATTACACCGTCGTCGGTGATGCCGTGAACACAGCCAGTCGACTGGAAACGATCGCCAAACAAACTGACCATTCGATCGTGATGAGTGCGGCTGTGGCCGAACAGCTGCCGGAACATTTTTCTCTGCAGGACATCGGGACATTCACCATTCGCGGACAAGGAGAACAGCAGGTGTTCGCACTTGGAACTGACACTGATGCCGACGACTGGTCAGACACGGTTCAGTAAGACCTAAAGGCTTGATGTGAGGAGCGAGCGATGAGGGTGTTCGGGAAGCTGCTGGCCCTCGCCTGCACAGCAGCCCTGTTCTCTCCTGAAGCCGCTGCAGCTCCGTTCAACAGTGCAACACTTCGCCGCATCAT
>CAYWOE010000288.1:0-1613 GCA_964459855.1 uncultured Synechococcus sp.
AGGAAGGTGGTGATCGCCATCAGGCCGAGACCACCAACCAGGATCATCACGGCCAGGACCGCCTGCCCTGTGACGGTCAGATCCTCTCCGACATCAATCACTGTCAGGCCTGTCACGGTCACTGCGGAAGTGGCAGTGAACAGTGCTTCCCAGAGGCCGACGCTGCGGCTTGAGCAAAGTGGGCTCGACAGCAGCAGTGTCCCGATTGCAATCACCAGCAAACCCGTCACAACGGTGAACTGGGGCACGGTGAGGCGTCGGTACCAAGCCTGCGTGCGATGAATGGCCCGAGGGAGTGCCATGGGCTTCAGCCTCCAGCCGCCTGGGCAAGAATCAAGGCAGGAACCAGCAGAGTCATCAGCATGGTGAGACCTGCCCCGTAGCGGGCCACATCAAAGAAGCGATAGCGACCCGGTCCGAAAACCATCAGGTTGGTCTGATAACCCATCGGCGTCAGGAAGGATTGACTGGCACCGAACAGCACCGTGAGCAGCAGGGCCTGAGGAGGAAGCTCCAGAGAGGGCGCCAGCTGGGTGGCCACGGGGACCAGCAGGGCCACCGATGCGGCATTGCTCATGACGCTGGTGATCAGATTGGTGGCCAGGAAAATCACCAGCAATGCCCAGTACGCAGGCCAGTTCAGCAGCAGTCGCTCCATGTCGGAGGCCATCGCATTGGCAAGGCCGCTGGTCTGTAAAGCCACACTGAAACTCGACAGGGACCCGAGCAACAGAATCACATCGAGTCTGATTGAGCGCTGCACTTCTCCTGTTCTCAGGCAGCCGAGCAGCACCAGCAGCACAACGGCCATCAGCACGGCCGCCACCAGAGGGATTTCGGTGAATGTGGGCACAAGAAGCATCAGGGCCGTGATGGTGACGGCCTGAGGTTTGCGCCGGATGGTGGGCAGATCGTTCTCAAGCTGGTCAAGCACCAGCAGGTCGTTGCTGGCCTGAAGCCCACGGATTGCATCGAGAGGAGCCTGCAGCAGCAGCACATCCCCTTCGCGCAGAACGGCCTGACCAAGTCGTTCCTGCACCGTCTGCTGGCCGCGTCGGAGTGCCAGAACCGTTGCGTTGTGGCGTTGGCGGAAGCGCAGTTCACGCAGGCTTGCACCGGCCAGAGTGGATCCAGCCGGCAAGAGCACCTCCACGGTTTTCTGCGCGTCTGCAGCGTCGCTTGAGACAGCAGACTCGGTGCTTTCCTTCGGCAGCTGATCTGCTGGTGGGCGACTGGCTGAGGCGAGCTGAATCGTGTGTTCCTGTTGAAGGCGCAGCAGATCAGTGCGGGTGACCCTCAGCAGCAGGCGGTCCTCGGCCTCGATGCAGCGATCAGCAAGGGGGGGAAGGATCCGTTCACCACCTCTCTGCAGCTCAAGCACATCAACATCGAAGCGACGTTGCAGCCTGCTGTGACGCAGGGTCTGTCCGACAAGGGTTGATGTCCGCGGGATGGTGACCTCGGTGAAGTAACCGATGCGCGACTGATTGGTGCTGAGCTGGTCCTCGGGTGCGCTCCTGTCGGGCAGCAAGGTGCGGGGGGCGAGCAGCATGTAGCCCGCTCCGGCGAGCCAGACGGGCACACCGATGGAGCTGAAACTGAACAGATCCAGA
>CAYWOE010000289.1:0-1611 GCA_964459855.1 uncultured Synechococcus sp.
GCATGAACCGGACTCGTGGAACCCTCTTCAGGACTCATACATTTGAGCAGCAACCTCTGCTTCTGCCGTCCAGATGTCGGCCGCGCCCTCAGACATCACAGCTGCAGTGCGCTTCAGCGATCTGCTGGAGCAGGCGCTGCACGTGTGGAAGCGGCGCGAGGTGGACGACGGAGTGTTCGCTCTGGCACTGCCGCTGCAGGGCCTGGACCCACTGCTTCAGCTCGCTGATCTCGAGGATGCCGATCCCTTCCGCTTTCTCTGGGATGGGGCACCGGGTCTGAGTCTGGCGGCAGCCGGTCGCTGCCATCACCTGGAACTTTCAGGACCCAGACGCTTTGAGCTGGCACAGCGATTCAGTGACATCACGCTCGGTCGCATCCTTGACGGCACTCCCGATGCTCCGGCTCAGGCCCGCTCACGCATCCTTCTGGCCTTCTCCTTCTTCGAGCAGTCGGGTGAGCTTCAGTCCAGGGGAAGCATGCCATCGGTTCAGGCCGTTCTGCCCCGCTGGCAACTGAGTCGGCATGGCCGGCAGGGCTGGCTGCGCCTGCACGGCATCGCACAACAGGCCGGTGACGTGCGCTCGCTGACGGAGTCGCTCTGGCTGATGGCGGAGAGACTGCAGTCGTGGAGAAGCTGGCCCGGACAGGCTTCAACAACGGTGAGCGGCCGGATCACCCCCGGCGACTGGGAACGGCGCTACACCACGGCACTGGAGCGCGGTCTGGAGCTGGTGAATGGTGGCGAGCTGCACAAACTGGTGCTGGCGGTGCGTCAGTCGGTCAGCCTGACCTCACCCCTGGATCCCTTGCTGTTGCTGAAGCGTTTGCGCCACCAACAGTCAGGCAGCTGCCGGTTTCTCTGGCAGCGAAACAAGCAGGACAGCTTCTTCGGCGCCTCCCCGGAGCGCCTTCTGAGTCTGCGCAACGGACAGCTGCGCTGCGATGCGCTGGCCGGCACCGCTGGTCGCGACGACCACGCCACATCCCTGCTCAATTCCGAAAAGGACCGGCGAGAGCATGAACTGGTGGTGCAGGCGATCACCGGTCATCTCAGCGCCCGTGGACTGCAGCCCAGACGTCCACGCAGCCCGCAACTGGCCAGACATGGCCAACTGATCCATCTGCACACCCCGATCACAACTCCGGCACCGGGGCAATCGCCGCTTGCTCTGGCTGGAGTGCTGCATCCCACTCCAGCCGTGGCAGGACTGCCGAGACGGGAGGCCATGAACTGGCTCCGCAACCTGGAGCCCTTCGACCGCGATGGCTATGCCGCACCGATCGGCTGGATTGACAGTGCCGGAGATGCCGAACTGCGGGTCGCCATCCGCTGCGGCCATGCCCGCGGCAACCAGCTCGACCTCACTGCCGGCGCCGGACTGGTTCGCGGCTCGGTGGCCGAACGCGAGCTCCAGGAGGTCGGCCTGAAGCTCACTGTGATGGCCGATCAGCTGGATCTGATCTCAGGAGGCCGGTAAGGAACGCATTCGCCACTCCAGGGAAGACTGCTCGATTGATGAGCCGAAGGGCTGCGCCCGACCCCCGACATGCTCACTGAGGAATGCTTCCACCAGGGCGTACATCGCCAGGGCATTGCGTGGATTCGCCA
>CAYWOE010000290.1:0-1610 GCA_964459855.1 uncultured Synechococcus sp.
AAGCGCGGCACAGGGGTCTTGTTCAGCGTGCTGAAGACCTTCCCACATCGATGTGTTGACTTGCGAATGCATGTATCAGTTGATCGGCGAGCGCGCCTGTCGATCTGATGCGTTGCAAGTTGGATGGCTGTGCGGGCTCGGGTGACGAGGCGGCGATCAACCAGCAGTTCCATTGAGATTCACTGTGATCACGCCCGCAGTGATCAGGGCCATGCCTACGAGCTGCCCTTGCGTCGGCACCTGCCTGTAAAGCAGCAGTCCGATCAGAACGATGGCCACGATGCCGATGCCACTCCAGAGCGCATAGGTAAGACCGATGGGCAGAACCTGTACCACCCGCGACATCAATGTCATCGAGATGGCGTAGGCCGAAAGCACCACCAGGGTGGGACCTGGTCTGCTGAAGCCCTGCGAAAGCTTGAGACAGGAGGTCCCGATCACCTCAGCACAGATCGCCAGCAAAAGCAGGACCCAGGACGAATTCATCAGTGTGCAAACCGGCGATCCGCTCCATTCAACACAACATGGTGACAGCAGTCTCTGATTGACAGTCATCAGCTCATGTCTACGGTTTAGTAGTCGATCAGGTAAAGCGTCTTCTTCCGTGGTGTGGTCTTCCCTTAGCAACGATGAAACTCAAGTTGCTCAATTAATGGGTTTTGAAGAAGATTCATTTGATTCTTATGACCTTCAGGAGTTGAAGAATCTCCTGAAGTTTGCCGAAGATTTGAGTGTTGAAGGGCTCGAAAAGCTTTCGGAAGCTGAAGTAAAAGAGATCCGAAAAATTTTGAATGTACGGGCCTCACGACAAGAAGAACAGAACGCGCAGGAAAAACAAGCTGCTTTACGAGAAGACCCATTGTGTTTGCAGCCCAATACCAGTGAACGGCAAGTCGCTAAGTTGGCCGGATTCGACCCTGATCAGCTCAGTGATAGTGAGCTGTTGCGGATCAGGGATTATCTCAATGTTGCTGATCAGATCGGATTGGATGGGATCGAGAGCTCAGAACAGCTCGATCAGGTTCGTGACAGCATCGCCATTGCTGAATCCTCCACGAAGCAACCACCCAATCTGGTTGTGTTCATCCGTGACCAGGTCAAGCCTGAGGATCTATGGCTTCCCCGCAACTGGGCGAAGGAGAATCTTCCAACCCGACGGTGGCTGCTTGACAACGGCTTGTCATTTGAGAATTCCTTCACCAATACGTCGATGTGCTCCTCGGCACGCGCAACTTTCTTTACGGGCAAATTTCCCTCACAGCATGAAGTTGGTTTGTTGCTGAGTGATATCGAGAATCCTATTCTGGATTCCCAGATACAGCTCAATCCTGATCTGCCCACGCTGGGCAACGTTCTCTTGGATCAGGGATATGACGTCTCCTTCTTCGGCAAGACGCATCTCAGCAAGACCATCACCCTTGAAGACGGTGAGGTGGTGTATCAGGACATGCAGCCTTATGAGTTCAGCGACTGGAGTGGGCCGGATGCCGGGCAGGACATGAATCCAAGACATGCAGGTGGCGGGTATGCCGATAACGACACCCGCTTCATCGAGGAAGCCACTGACTGGCTCGATGATCGCTTCGATTCAGGCAATGATCGACCATTCG
>CAYWOE010000291.1:0-1609 GCA_964459855.1 uncultured Synechococcus sp.
TTCTTGAGCTGCTTGATCGTGGTGTAACTCTGCGAGCAGCCACAGGAGAAGAAGTAATACTCCGCGCTGCGTTCATAGGAATGCCAGATCGGCAGCACACTCAGCACAGGGGATCCCGCCTCCGGTCGGGTGACGCAGGCGAGGCTGCGCATCTGATGCAGCAGATTGGCGTGCGTCAGCGGCACGCCCTTGGGCCGACCTGTGGTTCCGCTGGTGTAGAGGATGGTGGCTGTGGTGGCTTCCGCGCTGGTGCGGTCCCTTCCGGTCATCGGATCCGGACCTTCATCTCCACCGGCGAGGCCGAGGAAGGTTTCGAAATCGGTCGCTCCCTGCGGTGCTGGCCCCTCGAGCACGAGCACGAAGCGCAAACGCTCCCGCAGCTCGGCCGGCAGCTCGAGACGCTGCAGCAGATCAGCGTTCTGCACCACCAGCGCGACGGCTGCAGAATCCTCGAGGATGTAGCGCAACTCCTCCACGGGTGCCGTCGCTCCGCGCACCGCATCGATGGCACCGGCCCGCATCAGGCCCTGATCAGCCACCAACCAGCGCGGACTGTTCTCAGCGAAGAGACCCACCACATCTCCACCGCCGACCCCCAGTCCGCGGAAGGCGGCAGCGGCGTGATCAATCCGTTCGGCCAGCTCTCGATAGCTGAGACGCTCCGGATGAGCAGCGTGGGGCGCATCAACAGCCATCACCTCTCCGTGATGGGACTTCAACCAGGGCCAGACCTGATCCACACGGCCAAGAGAATGAACATGCGCCTGCCGGGCAAGTGCCGCCTGCTCGCGGGAGGTGGGGCGCCAGGAGGATTGAGCAGTGGCAGTCACAGCAACAGTTCACGGTCGCCCAGGCCTATCACCTTCAGGCGTCTTCGGCAATCACACCTCCTCTGCAGAGCTCTGCTGCCAGATCAGACCGAAACGCACGGCCAGGGCATCGCGCAGCAGGCCCTGCACGGTGACAAGCTCCAGCTCCGGAAGCCAGTCGCAAAGTCGCCCGACAGGACGACCTGTAAGACCACAGGGCACCACGGACCTGAAACCCTCGAGATCGCAGTTCACGTTGAGAGCAAGGCCGTGCTGAGTGATCCAGCGGCGACAACCGACACCGATCGCCGCCACCTTGTGCTGCTGGAGCCAGACACCGGTGAGTCCCTCGATCCTCTCCCCCTCGAGGCCGAGAACCTCCAAGACGTCGATCACGACCTGTTCCAGCTCTCGCAGATACCAGTGAAGATCAGTCCTCCGGCGACGCAGATCCAGCACGGGATAGACCACCAGCTGACCGGGTGCGTGATGGGTCACTTCCCCGCCACGGTCAATGCGATGCAGCGGTGCCGGGGGTTGCTCCGGATCGAAGAGGAGATGGGCTTCACTGGCGCCGCGGCCGAGTGTGTAGCAGGGAGGATGCTGCAGCATCCAGACCGCTTCAGGTTCGGCTTCTGTGGTCGTTTCCTTGAGCAGACGCTCCTGCCAGCGATGCTGCAGATCCCAGGCCTGCCTGAAGGGAACCAGCTGTGCAGGCTGAAAAAGAAATGCCGCAGACCCGCTACCGGAATTCAACGGCGTCACTAGCTTTCCGTTAGGCGCAGGCACCGGAGGGATGC
>CAYWOE010000292.1:0-1608 GCA_964459855.1 uncultured Synechococcus sp.
GATCTTCGTCAATCAGTTCACCCTTTTCATCCATTAACTCCGGATGGGTTGCACGCTTTCTTTTTGCCCTTCTGGGTTGTTTGCTCTCGCAGATCGTTCTGGTCAGGCAGAAGCCAAGAACGGTCCAAAGGATCAGCCCTGCCGGGTAGATCAACGAGAACAGATCGGGGAGCACTGAACTGAGGCCTGTATCAAATCATTCTAGGGCATGTATTGATTTGGTGTTTCCCGGGCTGTTGCCGGCGAGCCCTGGCTCAGCTGGTCATTCGTCTGAATCCCAATGAATCACGAGCATCAGCGAGTCTTGATGGGCCGGATCTCCTCTCAGAGGATTGCTGATGAATTGCTGACAGATGTGATCCGGCAGAAAGTTCAGAGTTCGGTTCGGGGCAAGCTGCGCATTGTTCGCAGTGAGATCGGTTCATTGGTGTTCACTGCGTCGATTGTTTTTGGATGATCTTCGAGACACCTCTGAGTAGCAAATTGGCTGGCAGTGGATCATCGGATGAAGTTAGAGCAAGTACAGGAGCCCAAGCCCTTTGCTGAGGAGCTATGGACTCGGGTTCAGGCGGTTCGGCCAGTACAAGGCGGAATCGTCCTGCCCGCTTCCTTGCCGCTGAACAGTGCCATGTTCAGGGATTGCCAGCTGAAATGAATCTCTGACTACGGTGCATCTCGATTCAGTGCAGTGTCAGACGTGCTTCCGCAGATCAATGGTGCCCTGCCTGAATGTATCGATCAATCCGTCGCCATTCCTCCAGCTCCCAAGGGACCCAGCAGTGAAAGGATTTGGTACCCGCTGCGTGTCGTCTTGGGGATCCGCTCCAATGGTGATCCCCTCGTCAGGAGTGTGAGCGATTGGAACAACCAATGCATGCGTGCCAGCAATCGAAACCGACCTCAGCCCATCACTGAAGCTGCGTTGACAGAGGGCTTGGCGGCCTTCACGGTGACCAAGGGCAACGGACGCAGTGTTGTTGTTCCTCACTGCTGGTGTTTCCACTTCGCGATGCACATCGACGGCACGCCATGGCTTGGTGAACTGATGGTTCCAGACATGGTGATCGCCAAAGCCCAGGACATCATCAGAACGGTCTGATCGTCTGCATCCTTTTCAGCCAGCGGCTTATGGCTCTGGCCTCGCTTATGCCCCAATGTGGGAAGGCCTGCATTTCGCAAGTATTGGCTGGTTGTTGATGTCAGTCCAGTGCCTGATTAAGCAGTTGTTTTCAACAGTCACTCCTGCAGCAGAGGTGAGTTGCCCTCACACATGGGTGCAGTAACGGTCAATGTCATGGAGATAATCGTCTGTTGATAATTTTTCGATCGCCCGTGCTTCTGCTTCAAGAGGGTATTGGCTCCTGTCATAAAATTCCCTGAGATTCTTTCGATCGGAATCGGTCAAGAGAGAGAAGATCCTGTCCTTGCTCATCACTGGACGTCCGTTGTTGCAGATTTGTTGAACGGCATGCCAGCCCTCATGCCTGAGAGTCTCGATGAGCGGTGCGGTGTTGTCTCGGATGGTCTGCTGACAGAGGAAGATTGTCCGCTCCTCCGGTTTGTAAACACCAAGCAATCCACGTCGTGTGCAGGCGCCTGAGTTGATTC
>CAYWOE010000293.1:0-1605 GCA_964459855.1 uncultured Synechococcus sp.
GGCTGCGGGCATCAACACCATGAACCTCCGCCAGCAATTCAAGAACTGCCGTGGCTTCATCAGACCAGTCCTGCTTTGAGGCATTGGACTGACAGCGGTCGCATCGGCCACAGGGAGGCACCAGTTCACCGACGGACAGCAGCAGAGCCTGCTCCCGGCAGGTCTCCCCTTCAGCAACAGCCTCCATGCGCCGCAGCTGCTGCTGCGCCAGTTCAATCCGTCGGGCTTCCTCGGAGGCATTCTGTGCGGAGGATCTGCGCAGTGCGCTCTGCATCGCCCAGCCAAGGCTGGTTCGATCTCTCGGCGAAAACAACACCAGACATTGAGCAGGCTTGCCGTCACGTCCTGCTCGACCCGACTCCTGCAGATAACCCTCCGGCGTGCTGGGAAGATCCAGATGCAGCACCAGGCCGACATCGGCACGGTCCACCCCCATGCCGAAGGCCACAGTGGCCACGAGCACTGGATCCTCCGCTTCCAGGAAGTGTTCAAGAGCCCGATGTCGCACCTCCGCTTCCAGACCGGCGTGATAGGCGATGGCATGCACCCCGTTGGCACAGAGCCGCTCCGTCCAGCGCTCCACGGAAATTCTGGTGCGGGCGTAGATCAGACAGGCTCCTCTGGCGCTGTCGATCGCATCGATCACATCCCGCAGAGGGTCTCCGACCCGCCGCCGCATGGCGTAATGCAGGTTGTGCCGCCGTGCCGATCCAACCTGGATCAGCGGCCGCCTGAGATGCAGAAGGCGAAGGATGTCAGCTCTGACCCGAGGTGCCGCCGTGGCACTGAGAGCCACCATCGGGACACCTGGGCACAGCGCCCGGAGTTCTCCCAGCCTGCGGTAATCAGGGCGGAAATCATGCCCCCAGGCGCTGATGCAATGGGCCTCATCCACAGCCAGCGCAACAAGCTGACCTGTGGCGGCATGCTCCCCCAACACCGAGCGGGTGGCTTCACCCTGCAGACGCTCAGGAGCCAGATACAACAGCCGCAGAGATCCCTCACTGAGCTGAGTGAGAGTCTCACGCCTCTGCACCGGCTCGATCCCGCCATGAACACAGGCCGCTGCAATGCCTCGGCGGCGCAGCTGAAGCACCTGGTCCTCCATCAGCGCCACCAGCGGTGAGATCACCACCACAAGCCCTGAGCGCACCAGAGCGGGCAACTGATAGCAGAGCGATTTACCGCCCCCCGTCGGCAGCACCGCCAGACAGTCCTGCCCCTGCAGCAGACATTCCACGACAGGCCGCTGACCTGGCCGGAAATCGGACCAGCCGTAATGACGCTCGAGCGCATCCAGCAGCAGGTCCAAGGCACTCCATGGATGGTGTGCTCAGCTTACCGAGCCCCAGATCTAGTGGATCGGAGGAGGTTCCAGCTGATCCGGTGATTCCTCTACAAGCTGCAGCCGCACCCGTTTGCCACCGGCGAGCTCACCGAGGGATACCCGCAGCGTGGCACCGCTGAGGCTTTGCAGTGCCGAGAGCACATCACGAAGATACGGCGTGCTGCTGCCGCTTTCCACCCAGAGCCGTTCCTGCAATCCACCAAGACGCCGCCAGGACGTGTGCAGCTTGAGCACGGCTGACTCCAGGGACTGAGCCT
>CAYWOE010000294.1:0-1604 GCA_964459855.1 uncultured Synechococcus sp.
GTTCCATGGCCTGTGATGGCTGCCAGTGGGAAGGCACGGCTCGCCTGATCCTGAGCAGCTGTGCTGGCCATACCGCTGGCAACCCCTCCACCTGAAACCATGAACGTTTGCCAGCCCTGCGCGTGAGCGCCAGTCTCGCTGATCAGGCTCAGCCTCTTGCCATCGCCCTTGGAGCGAACCTGCCGAGTGCCGCAGGTTCGCCTCGCCAGACGCTGACCATGGTGCGTCCTCAACTGGAGCAACTGGTGATCTCCTGGACCAGGGCTGTATCAGCAGAAATGCGCTGCTCCTGGTCGCCACTGCTGGAGACGGCTCCGGTGGGCGGGCCACCGGGACAGCCGCTGTATTGCAATGCTGTGGTGCTCTTTGCAGGTGTGCAGCGCTCCGCCTCCGAAGCTGCGGCATTGGAGTTGCTCACGCAGCTTCATCAGCTTGAGCGACGGTTTGGTCGTGACCGGGATCTTGAGCCGCAGTGGGGTCCACGCACACTGGATCTGGATCTTCTCTTCTGGGGGGAGTGGCGTCTGGATCATCCGCGCCTGGTGTTGCCTCACCCTCGCCTGCATCTGCGCCCATTTGTTCTCGAGCCCCTGCTGGCGGCCATGCAGCGCTCGGACGACTGGTGTTCCTGAGTCAGTTGCCCACAGATCCTGCCGTTCAACCGTCATGCTGGTTTGCTCTGCTCAGAGAACCCATGGCCCCGCTTCCGGCTCCGGAGCCCTACGAGCTGCTGGAGACCATTGAAGCCCTGGATGCCCGCAAGGTCCGCTTTGAACGCAACCGCATCCGACTGCCCATGGGCGTGGAGGGCACCTTCGGGATCATCCGTCATCCCGGCGCATCCCTCGCGGTTCCGATCACTGACGAGGGACAGGTGGTGGTGCTGCGTCAGTACCGCTTCGCCGTTCAGGCCAGGTTGCTCGAGTTCCCCGCCGGCACGCTGGAGGAGGGTGAGGATCCACTGGAGTCGATGAAACGGGAGCTGGGTGAGGAGGCGGGCTACAGCGCTGCTCGCTGGGATGCCCTTGGCCCGATGCTGCCCTGCCCCGGGTATTCCGATGAGGTGATCCACTGCTTCCTGGCCAGGAAGCTCACGCCTTTGCAGAACCCTCCAGCCGGAGACGACGATGAGGATCTGGAGGTTGTGCTCATGAGCCCCACCCAGCTTGATGCCCGCCTGGCCTCAGGTGAGGAGCTTCTCGATGGCAAGAGTGTCACGGCCTGGTATCGGGCCAAGCAGTTGCTCGGTTTCTGAAGTCTCGATCAAGGATGACCACACCTCGCACGCTGTTCTGGCATCGCCGCGATCTGCGCCTGGCGGACAACACCGGTCTCGATGCCGCTGTGGCATTGGGCCCCGCCGTGACAGGCGTTTATGTGCTTGATCCGGCTCTGATCTCTCCTCCAGCTGATCTGCCGCCGATGGCTCCGGCCAGGTTGTGGTTTCTGCTGGAGAGCCTGGTTGAACTGCAGCAGCGCTGGCGTCAGGCCGGCAGTCGCCTGCTGGTGCTGGCCGGTGATCCGGTTGTGCTGCTGCCGCAGCTGGCGGCTCTTCTCGACGCCCCCACCGTGGTCTGGAGCCGCGATGTGGAGCCCTATGCCCG
>CAYWOE010000295.1:0-1600 GCA_964459855.1 uncultured Synechococcus sp.
AGTTACAAACAGGTCACCTTGGTGCAGGAGGAGATCAACAAACTGCTTCAGAGCAGCTACCAGCTCGTTGTTCAACGCACCGCTGTTGACGTGGTCGGGCCGAAGCAGATCATCCCTGATCCTCAGGAGATCGAGGAAGCTGACATCAACCGGTCGGCACAGAGCGATCAGGATGGGAATCCCGACTCCGAGATCAGCCTGCCGATGCAGAAAACCAACGTTCAATAGACGCTTTGGGATCCAGAGCCTGTGCGGATGCATGCCAGCCATAAACTCTGCACATGTGGCGATCCGGACGTCGATCATTTCTGCAGCTGGTGGCTGGTGCTGCCTTGTCAGGCAGCGCTCTTGATGTTCTGCTTCGAGCAACGGACTCTCAAACGCTTGAGCCGGCATCAGATCAGGCTGCTTTCACCCTGAAACTTGGGTTGATCAGCGATCTGAACGGTTCCTACGGAAGTACGAGCTATGGCGGCGCTGTGAAGCGTGGGGTGAGCTTGCTCCTGCAGCAGCAACCCGACCTGGTGCTCTGCGCCGGAGATATGGTGGCCGGCCAGCAGAGATCGTTGACGAGCGCTCAGTTGCAGGCGATGTGGGCCGGGTTTGAACACTCGGTCCGATCCCCTCTCGAGCAGGCAGGGATCGCCTTGCTTCCTGCCATTGGCAATCACGACGGATCAAGTCAAAAACACCAAGGCCACTGGGTTTACGCACGGGAACGCGAGCAGGCTGCCCTGTTCTGGGACAAGCATCACGCAGATCTGAACGCCGGGTTCATTGATATGGACCGCTTCCCTTTTCAGTACGCCTGGAGACGACCAGGCCTCTATGTCGTTGTCATCGATGCGTCTTCGGCCAACGTTGATTCCTTCCAGCGCCAGTGGATCGAAACGGCACTGAATTCGATGGATCGCAGCCCTGATGATCTTTGCCTGGTCATGGGTCACCTACCTCTGACCGCCTTCAGCGAGGGGCGTGCGCGGCCCGGAGAATGCATCGCTGATCCAGGGGGTCTGGCTGATCTGCTTCGACGGGCCGGTGTTGATCTGGTCATCTCAGGCCATCACCATGCCTGGTATCCCTCTGAATCCATGGGGCTGCGCCTGCTCAGCCTGGGCGCGATGGGAAGCGGCCCACGCAGGATCATCGGCAGTGGTGTCACGGCACCCCCATCGCTGACGATCCTCGAGTGGTCTCAAAACAACAATCTGGTCAAGGAAATCAGCTTTGATCTCAATACTCTCCAACCGTTGCCCAACAACCGGCTGCCCGCAAGGCTGAATGTGCCTGGATTTGCCGAAGCTCGCCTTCGCGGATCACAGTGGCAACGTGGACTGTGAGTTGAAGACAGACCATCAAAAAGCCCCCTCGAGCGAGGGGGCTTTCCGATTCAGCTAAAGCTGAATCTCTTGGAGACTTCAGCCTCAGCCGATGGCGGGAGCTTGCAGAGCCACAGGAGTGGACTCGGCAGCAGCCAGGTCGAGGGGGAAGTTGTGAGCGTTGCGCTCGTGCATGACTTCCATGCCGAGGTTGGCGCGGTTCAGCACGTCAGCCCAGGTGTTCAGGACGCGGCCCTGACCATCAAGGATGGACTGGTTGA
>CAYWOE010000296.1:0-1600 GCA_964459855.1 uncultured Synechococcus sp.
AAGCCCACAGCCATGCACTTCAGGGCAAGGGGTCGCCACCGCCGGGAATTCAGCCTGCGGTGATCACCAGACAGCTGCTCGAGCTACAGCGTCTGGTCAACGTAGAAATGAGCCTGGGACCTCGGCATGTGCAGCGGCTGAATCGCGATCGCTGGCACCAGTGCCTCAGTCTGTGGCGCAGTCAGCAGATGCGATGGCTGCTGGTGGAACGGCTGATCGAGCGGCTTCATCGAAACGAGAGGGGCGAATATCTCCCTGCTCTGGGGCGTTATCTGACTGAAAATCCAGCGACCCGAACCCGGCTGGATCTGAATGGCTGTGCTGCAGAGTTGTCGTTACCCCAACGGATCGCTCTCGAAGAGCAGGTGACGCGCTTTCGACGTGTGCTGATCTGCCAGCAACGACTCAATGCCGAGCGGTCATCATGAGCGATCCCAGGAAACAGACCAATCCCTGGATCATGCGATCCGACATTCGACTCGCACTGGTGACGGGTCTTGGAGCGGGCTTCGGACTGATGAACCAGGTGCCCTTCGGCTTCTACGTGCCCCTCTCCACCGCAGCGGTTCTTTCGGGGAGCTACGGCAACTCGATGAAGCTGAGCATTCAACGCATCCTCGGGTCGGTGATGGGTGTTGTGATCGTGTTGCTCTTTTCCCGCGGTCTGCAACTTCCGCTTCCTCTGGGTCTCGGTCTGGCCCTCGCCTGCGTTCGTCTGCTGGGTGGTGCCCTTGGATTGCAGGTGGGGTACAAGGTCGCCGGCAACATCGTGATCATGGGCTGGCTGGTCCACAACGCCGAGGAGACGACCTGGGGAATGTCGCGTCTGTTCTGGACAGCCTTCGGCATCGCACTCTCGCTGTGGGCGACCCGTTACATCTGGCCAAGCGGCACGATCCCTTCGTTGCATCGGCAGTTCGCCAGATTCATCGACGAACTCATTCAGGAATTCCGGTTTGAACAACAACAGCTGAAAGACGTCACACCCAAACGGATTCCCATCGCCCGACGGCGGGCAAGACGCACCGAGCTCCTGCAAAAGATCAATGCTCTGAGACAGGGACGGGACCAGGCCCAGGTGGAACTGGGCCTGAATCCTGAGAACCACCCGCTTCATCAGCTCTGGACGGAGCTGGATCTTCTGATCTCGCAACTGATGTCCGTGCTGGATGGCTTAAGAGGACTGCCGGCACCGGTTCAGTCACCACCCTTCATCAAAGTGCTGCATCTGCAGGAGGCTGACGTTCTCAACCGTCAGATCGAACTGCTGACCGCCCTGGCCGGAAATCTGCGCCGGCCTGATCTCGTGGAGAAACAATGCCTGGATCTGCAGAGCTTGCGCCAACTGAACCGGAATCTGGAAGCAGCGGCCCAACAGCTGACCGCCAATCTGGAAGTGCATGAAGACCGTGCCGGACGAGACGCGGACATCGCACCAGAACGAATGCGGCAGATCGTGCTGCGAACATCCCTGATCGAACACGGAGCATCGGTGCTGCACGACTGCCTGCCGGGCATGGCCGGATCGAAGCCTGTCACTGCAACTCGCTGAAGTCGTTGAGCGGCGTCAGGATCAGGAGCCTCAAGGATTCCATGCTCA
>CAYWOE010000297.1:0-1597 GCA_964459855.1 uncultured Synechococcus sp.
AGCTGAGTTCCCGGGTAGTAGTGCTGAAGAATCCGCTGGGCAGTCCAGCCGCGATCGGCCAGATCGATCGCACCGGCCTGAGACAACCCGACGCCATGACCAAACCCACCGCCGTTGAAGCGCCAGGTGCCCGCTCCTTCCGCTTCGACGACGAACAGCGTGCTGGGTAAACGGCGCAGGGTGCGCCGGATCGCATCCAGTTTCAACACCACCGGCATCGCTCCACGATCCCGATCGATCTGAAGAGCCAGAACGCGTCCACTTGGCCCTCGCTTGCGCACACTGATTGCTGTTGGAGCAGCATTTCCCTGACCAGCGGCAGCAAAAGCCTCTGTGAGCTGCCCCGCGGAATAGACACGACTCCAGCGGAAACGGGGATGCCCCGCTCCATAAGCCCCGGCGCTGACGTTGAGCAGAGACCGCACATCCTGCTCGCTCTGCAGAGGCAGAGGAATCGACTGGCTCCAGGCAGCCGCTCCATCCGCCAGCACATTCACATAGGGAAGCGGCTCCATGGCCCATGCCTCCTCAGCCAGGGCGCTCACTCCACCGTTGGATGCGTGATAGACCGCATGGATTGGCTGGCCGTTCCAAAGCAGAACCTCGCCGGCGGTTGCGCGAATGGCCTGTCGCACTGATTGGCTGGCCTGACGTGGATCGCTGTACACCTGACACTGGGTGTCGCTGCAGAGGTGGTAACCATCCAGGGCAAAACGATGACTGTTGGCCAAAGCCCAGGTGCGGGCCAGCACTGCCTGTGCCTGCAAAGCCGCAGCAGGTGATCCCGCCCCGATCTCATGGGGCACCACTCCTTCGAGGTAGCGCTCCAGCGGGAGCTTCTCAAGCAGGGTCCAGCTGCCATAGGCGTCCGGCTGAAGACGGAACGGTCCACGCAGAACGCCACCTTTCCAGCGCATGCCATCGGGAGCATTCAGCTGAAGAGGACCCTGAAGGGTGCGGCCTCCAGTGGGCCCTTCGAGCACTGGCATCACAACATCGCTGATGCGTTCACTGACATCGCGCAGAGGCACACCGGAGAGATCCGGAGCATCGGCTGGAACCCAGACCTCCCACTCGCCTGGATGCGCAACCTGAGCCTTCACCCCCCCGTCACGCCAGCGCTCAGCAATCCGATCTGCCGACTCGAAACTCGCGAAAGGTCCGGCAACACGTCGGGCCACATCCAGGGGTTCCTGCAGAGGCATCCTGCGCCAGCTGAAACGCAGCGTCTCTGCTGACAGAAGAAGTTCACCCCCCCGGCCCTGCAGCTGCAGAGGAGCAGTCCCGGCGCTGATCAACGTCAGCAGAGGAGCCGATCGATCCGCAAGAGTGCCAGCGCCGAGATGATCATCAAGCGACACCCAGAGGATGGAAGTCTTGACTGACGGCGGCAGCGGCACACCGCGATGTGTCGGCTTCGTGATGGAGACGGGCTGAGGAGCAGGAGGATTGACCACCTGGGCCTGGCAGCCTGAGGCAGCCCAGGCAGGAAGACAGATCCAGGGGAGAGCCCTCAGCACTGCAGCAGAAAAAGAACGGGGCATCGCAGCGGACTGGAGAGCTGATCTGGGCATGAACCTGAAGAAATGGTTTGGCT
>CAYWOE010000298.1:0-1595 GCA_964459855.1 uncultured Synechococcus sp.
CCAGCTCGGCCCAGTTCCATTCGTCTTCGGTGATCTCCCGCACGTTGCGGTCGACGAGCTTCATATCCCATTCCTGAGGCAGCAGTGCAGCCACGGTGACCAATCCCAGGGGAGGGAGCAGCACCTTGCGATTCACAAGTTCCAGAATCTTCTCGTAACTCCAGAACGTTTTCGGGAAGAGTGGATAAATGAATAAGGTGCGCATGATCCGGAGCGTGGAGGTGGTCTGTCTGTTACTTGCGGTCGACCCTGCGGACAGAACCTTCCGTATCCATTTGATTTCGTTGTGCAGAAGCTTAAGGGGGATCGGCTGAATCGAGACCTGATTTCTGATCTAATAGGTGCTGCAATCTGTGACAGGCATGGGCGTCCTCATTTATGTGGGTCTGGTCGGGGCTGGACTCACCACCGCTGTGACAATCAGTTTTGTTCTGCGTCGGATCAAACTGATCTGACCTCGTTCAGCACAGTGCCACCGCGGCGCCAGATCTCCAGCAGGCACAGAACGATTCCCAGCGTCCCGCTGATTGCGAAGGTTGCCTGAAGTCCCATGGTGTCGGTGAGGATTGCCGCCAGCAGACCACTGAGTCCACCACCGCCGAGAAAGGCAATCTGGCCGAGCCCTGCCATTCGGCCTCGCAGAATCTGGGTTGAGCCCACCTGAGTGATGAGGTTGCTGCTGCTGAGCAGGCCTGCCGTTCCCGCGCCGATCAGCAGTGTCATCGTGAGCGTGAAGGGTACGCTGTCACCAACTGCCATGCCCAGCTGAGCAACGGCAGTCACCAGAGCAAACCCGGCCAGAGTGAGAGAGGGCCTTCTGCAGAACCGATGACTGTTGCGTTGCAGCAGCAAGCCTCCGGTAATGCTGCCGAGGGCCAGAACGCTGGTGAACACCGCCAGATCCATGGGGGCACCACCCAGCTGGCGGGCGGCGATCAAAGGGCCGAGTCCTGGGTGGAAGAAGCCCACCAGGCACATCAGGCCAGTGAACATCAGCACGTGGCGCAGGGTGCTGCCGCATTCTCGCCAGGCCACACGCAGGGAGGCCTTCTCGCCGGGAGCACTGCGCTGTTCCAGTTCCGTTCTCGGATGCAGGAGCCAGATCACGCTGGCGATTGGCAAGAGGTATGTGGCGGCATCCAGCGTGAGAGCCGTGGCCGGCCCTGTCAGGGTGATGAGCAAGCCGCCAAGGAGAGGCCCCACCAGCTTCCCGACGTTGAAGACCACCGAGAAGCTGGTCAGGAACGGCGCCAGCTCTGCGTTGTCGTCGACCAGCAGAGCGCAGTATTTGTTGCGTGCGGTGAGTTCATAGGCGCCCGCGATCCCCACCAGCAGGGTGCTCGCCAGCAGCATCAGGACCTGTGGCTGTCCATCGAGCACCGGAATCGAGAGAGCCCCCAGCAGGCCGGCTGCGAGCAATGCCCACTGTGCCTGGATCAGGACCCGCTCACAGCCGACCCGATCGGTGCGCACGCCTGCAGGGCCGCTCACCAGCATCGTGGGCAGGGAGAGTGCTGCGAAGTGCAGGGCCAGCACCATCGGTGCCTTGGTTTCATCCATCAGGATCCAGCCCTTGGCGGTGAGACCTGCAAAGG
>CAYWOE010000299.1:0-1585 GCA_964459855.1 uncultured Synechococcus sp.
TGCATGCGTGCGATCAATGCGCGCCGTCGGGATTCAGCGCGTTGCTCCTTGTTCGCTTTGAGCTCCTGTCGTCGTGCGGCCATGATTGAACCCATGGTCTCGAGAATTGCCGGTTGTTCTTCCAGCAGCGGCAGCAGGTGTTTTCGCTCGATCTCAATCAAGACGCATTCGCTTTTGCAGATCACACTCGCCGTTCTTGCTTCCCCGGTGCAGAGCGCCATCTCTCCGAAGACATCACTGGACTCGAGATCGGCGACGTATCGACCTGGCAGCCTTGTAGAGCTACCGGTGTACGCCTGAAACACCTCCAGAGTTCCACTGACAACCAGATACAGACTGTCACCACGCTCTCCCTGTCTGACAACTGATTCACCTGGTGCAAAGCTCTGGCAGCTTGCGAGATCCGCCAGCATCTCCAGCTGATGATCATTCAGGTGGCCGAAAATTTCGGTTGTTGACAAGAGCTTTTGCTTTTGCAGCGAAGTGATTTCACTCGATGGCAACCTGGCCGGACTCGGTTTTGTGCGAATGTCTCGCACTGGGTAGGGAATGGATTGGTCGATGCGATGGAGGGCGTACCAGATCTGCTCGAGCACAGTGCTTTTCAGCTGGCGCAATTCCAGTGCTGAGGCCTGCCAGGTCAGCAGGTTGTAGATGATTGAGCTATCAGCGAATGACGTGACCCACACCTTGGGAGTTGGATGACGGAGCACCTTGCGGTTGTGTTGGAGAGTGCGTTGCAGTAACTCGATTGCCTGGCGTGGAGGCAGGTTGTAATCCAATCCCAGCTCGATGATCTGACCGACAGGCTCTTCAGGCTTGAAGCGGCGCAGCCCGTCCACGGCGATTCGGCTGTTCGGGACAACAGTGATCGAGCCATCGAGCCCGCGCACTCGCGTGGTCATCAAGCGGAGGGATGTGACGACTCCTGTTGTTGAGCCCAGATCAACCCAGTCGCCCTCCTCAAAAGGTGAGTCAACCTGCAGCGAGATTCCTGCAAACAAATTTTTCAGGGTCTCCTGAGCGGCAAGGCCGATGACAGCAGTGACCACGGCTGAGGTGGCTGCCAAGCCGACGAGATTGACGCGGAAATCGCGGTGAATCACCACCATCGTCACGACCGTGATCACTGCAAGGGTCAGCAGGTCGCGCAGAATTTTTGCGGTGGGTTTCCACCAACCCAGTTCGGCGGGAATCTGGAGGACCACCCAGTTCAGAATGCGGATGAGGCTGAGGGCCCAGAGCAGTGTGATCGCTGCTGCCAGTGAGTTCTGCAAAACCGGCAGTCCGCCATAACTGACGATTTCAGCCAGCTTGTTCAGCAGAGGTATGGCGATCGCTGCAATCAGTGGCAGTCGTAAGGGAGGCGGGCTGAGCTTCTTGCGCTTGCAGATCCGATGGACTGCAAGTAACGCCAGAATCGCGAGGAAGCTCAGAGTCAGGGTCATGTCATGTCAGCCCTGCAGATAGGTGCTCTGGCGCAGGCTGATCTCCAGATGATCCATCAGCCGTCGTGCTTCGGCGATCTTGAGCTGATTGCCTCGGATTGAGCGCTCACTGGCGACGCGCAGTCGCTCCAGCAGAG
>CAYWOE010000300.1:0-1573 GCA_964459855.1 uncultured Synechococcus sp.
GGCGGCGGTCGAGGATCTCGAGTTCGTCCAGTTCCATCCCACGGCTCTGAAGCTGGCAGGAGCTCCCTGCTTTCTGATCTCTGAGGCTGTGCGAGGAGAGGGGGGGCGACTGGTGGATGCAGCCGGCAAGAGCCCGGTCGAAGATCTACCCGGAGCTGATCTGGCACCTCGGGACCAGGTGAGCCGAGCGCTGCTGAAAAGCATGCGCCTCCAGGGCATCGACAACATCGGTCTCGACCTCTCTGAAATTCCCCGGGACCAGGCGGAACGACGCTTCCCGACCATCCTCAAACGATGCCGCAGCCATGGTCTCAACCCTCTTGAGCAACCGATCCCCGTCGCTCCTGCAGCCCATTACTGGATGGGTGGAGTGGCAACGGCTCTCGATGCATCCACATCACTGCCAGGCCTGTATGCCGTGGGGGAGGTTGCCTGCACAGGACTGCATGGTGCCAATCGTCTGGCCAGCAACTCACTGATGGAATGCCTGGTCTTCGCCAGGCAGCTGGGATCGATCAACCTGCCGGCTGTCACGGCAGACGACATCAAGCACTGGACACGTCACGAAGGCACGGTCAGCAGCAGCAGCAATTCCCGCAGCAACGCCAGCATCGACCAGCTGATGCGCAGCATCGAACAGTTGAGTCAGCAGTGCTGGGATGTGGCCGGCGTCAATCGCTGCACGGCCGGCATGCGAAGACTCCTCGCGCAGACGCAACAGGCCATTCCCCTACTTGAGCAGGAGGAGCTGTTGCGCATGCTCGATCAACAGCCCCAGACACAAGAGCTGGAGCTGGAGGAGCCAAGTCGACAGGAACTCAATCTGCTGCTCGATCTCATCCATCGCCAACGCACCAGTGCGCTGCTCCTGGAGGCCTGTCTGTTCAGGACCGAGAGCCGTGGGGGGCATTTCCGCGCCGATGCCCCCTGTTCCCTGCCCCAGTGGCGTCGTCACAGCCGACAGATCAGAGGGCAGAGAATCCACACCCGTCAGGTGACTGACTGAGCCAGGGGTGACCGGGAGGACTCAGAAGTCGGTATTTCCCTTGAAACCCGAGAGACCAGCAAGAGTCTTCAGATCCTTGACACCTGAATCGAGCTTGCCGTTGATCTCCCATGTGGGGAACCCTTCGATCTTCTTGCTCTGGCAGAGCTTGCGCTGACTGTTCAGACCGTCCTGAGCGCATTCAACGACGGTGAGCTTTTTCGCCGCTTCCAGACCGAAGTCCTCCTTTTGTTCATGACAGTGAGGGCACCAGTAAGCGCTGTACATGACTGCGCCTGTGGCTGTGAGATGTTCAGCCAGAGCAACCTTGGCAGGAGTGCTCTCAGTGGTGACCAGGGGAGGTGCACCTGGACCGGTCACAGCGGACTCGGGACGATTGGGATCCAGAACCGACGCCCAGATCAGACTGCCCAGCAACACGGCCAGAGCCAGAAGGATGCCTCGGAAAACCAGCTGAGAGGGGTCATCCCAGCCACCACCGACCACCGCCAGAATCAGGAGTAACACCGACAGCGCTGCTGACAGCACACAGAAGAAACAGAAGGCCTGAATCTTGAAGACCATCAG
>CAYWOE010000301.1:0-1567 GCA_964459855.1 uncultured Synechococcus sp.
AATTCACGTGGCCGGTCACGACTGCTCAGCTCTGCACTTTCCAGTCGATTCAGCTCAATTCCCGCGAGTTCAGACTGAATTCTACGAACAGGACGAAAAATGAGCCTCAGGCCGACCAGCAGAGCCAGGGCAAGCAGCAGCATCAGTACCAACTCGGAGACCAGTTTGATCTGCATGAGGGTGCGAACCAAGGGCATGGAGTACACCGGGCGGATATAGACGTAAAACCCCGTTTCAGCTCCACCTGGCAACTTGACCGCCTGAACTGCTATTGGAGAATCCTCATTTGCATCATCGATTGTGAATCCACTCGAGGAGGCGATGGCGTCCTTGGCATATCGTGTCAATTCAGTGATTTGATAGAAACGATCAGCATCTCGGGTGGCCTGCAAGCCTGCTTCACCGATGATTAGACCAACCTTGCCGTTTTCAAAACTCAAACCGTCGAGCCAACTTCGATAATCTTCGGTTGAGCAACACGCATAGGCTTGATCCACGGACAATTGGTCCAATCGATCAGAGATCACGTTGTAAGAGGAGACAATCTGACGAGACAGTGTGTCTTCAAGAAACTGATGAAAAAAATGACGACGCAGCTGCGTTGTGACAACTGTGCTGATCAAAGACTGAAGCAAAATCAGTAGAAGACTGACCCCGAACAAACGTCTGGCAATTGACCAGGAGCGTCGCTGGCTTCGGGTCTTTAAATGCGACAGAAATCTCATCAGGACGGCTCGCAGACAGGTAAACCTCCTGATTTCGAGAGCAAGGCCTCAATCCGCTGATTCGTTACATCCGGAAATTGCGAGTTTGGCAGCTCAAAGCCGGGAAACATGTAGGAGTCAAGGACTGCACGACCTTCATCTGTGGTGCGATCAAGCTTCAAAAAGGCTTGCTGGACTTTCAATAGATGCGCCTGCCGTTCTCTATCCGCGGGACTGACAGCTGCAATCACATAGTCATTGCGGCCCAGATTGCCCGTCCAGACGACCGCCAGTTCATCCCGCAGTGGCTCTGGAATGAACTGGTCCTTCTTGTCGGTATGGCTGGGAACAAAAACGAAATCGACAAGCCCGTTCGCCACTTGGGCAGGCAGATGCCGCTGAACTGGTTCATGCAGGCACTGATCAATATCGCCAGACTCGACTCCAATGTCCTGCATTGCCAGCAGCGGCTGAAGAAATGCGGAACCTGAGAAGCGGCTTCCAAACCCCACACTGCTTCCCTTGACTGAGGCCAAACTCGGCTTTTCACCTGGATCCAATCCCTCGATCCATCGACGATGACCCAACATCACCAAGCGGTACGAGGGTTTCTGAACCACCAATGGCACCGCATGAGGTAACGCCTTAAGCAGGCGGTAACCACCGTAAATTCCAACCAGAATCAGATCAGCTTCGCCACGTTCAACCAGTGCATAACTATGGACATAGTTGATGGCTGGTACGTACCCAATGGTCAGTCCTGTCGAGTTTTTGAGAAACGTGGTCAGATGCTTCATACGACGGGACATCTGAGCCTGGGATTCCCAGGGCGCTTCTGTGATGCGCAGATCTGCGGAAGCTGG
>CAYWOE010000302.1:0-1533 GCA_964459855.1 uncultured Synechococcus sp.
CCGGAAAGTTTCCTCCAGAGACACAACTCAACACCGCTGCCTGCATCACCTACGGCGGGCACTGCTTCCCTGATCACAACGGTGCCGGTTTCGGCCGTATTGGCTATGCCGATGCCCTGCGTTTCTCCAGCAACACTTTTTTCTATCAAGTCGGTGTTGGCGCGGGGTCGCTGGAGCTCAAGAAAGCGGCCAATGCGCTCGGTTTTCAGCAGAAGACCGGCATCGAGATCGGCTGGGAGGAAAGTGTGGGGCTGGTGGGTGACGAGGACTGGGCCGCAGCCGGTCGCGGCTGGGCCGATCCCGGGACAACTCCCTGGATTCCCGAGGATATGGCCAGCGCCTCCATCGGTCAGTCGGTTGTGCAGATCACCCCCCTTCAGCTGGCCAGGGCCTATTCGGTGTTTGCAAACGGTGGCTGGTTGGTCACGCCCCATCTCGCTGATCAGGGGCTGAATTGGACCGATCCTGCCCGTCGAACGAAGGTGGATATCAAGCCTCCCACGCTCAAGAAGATTCGCGAGGGCCTGCGCAAGGTGGTTTCCGATGGCACCGGTTTTGCGCTGAATGGCCCTGGTATTCCGCCGGCCGGTGGCAAAACGGGCACCGCTGAAGACAGCACCGGAGGACCGGACCATGCCTGGTTCGCCACCTATGCGCCCTATCCGGAGGGAAAGATTGTGATTGTGGCGTTTGCCCAGAACACACCGGGCGGTGGCTCGGTACATGCACTGCCGATGGCCAAAAAGGTGATGGAGGTCTGGAACCGCACTCGCGGCAAAGAGTGATTCAGGCAGCGGCGCTCAGTTGCTGCTGCTGGAGCACTTTGCGGTAGTAACCGCGCAGTTGATCAGTGGCGCCGGCCCAGCCCCAGCGTTCCGCCTCGTCTCTGGCGGCTCTGCGCAGCGACTGGCGTTCAATATCGTTGCCGAGCAGGCGACGCGTGGCCTCGATCAGGCTGGAGGCACCTCCATCGCTGCCGTCGGGTTCAAACAGACAGCCGTTGACACCGTCGGTGATGATGTCGGGTATACCTCCGCGGTTTGCTCCAACAACGGGGCAACCGGCTGCCATTGCTTCCAGTAGCACCAGGCCAAGCGTTTCCGTGCTGGACGGGAAGAGGAAGGCGTCACCGCTGGCATAGGCGCTTGCCAGCTTCTCACCGGCCAGATAGCCGACGAATGTGGTGGCCGTGCCTTCGAAATGCTTCTCCAGCTGCTGGCGATGCGGCCCGTCACCGACCAGTGCCAGACGAGCATCGGGAAGTGCTTCGAGCACAGGTTTGATGCGTTCGATCTGTTTCTCCGCAGAGAGACGACCCACGTAGAGCAGCAGCGCGCCCCGGTCGTCGTGATCACCCATCAGGCGCTGACGCATTGCATTGCTGCGCAGTTCAGGGCAGAAGAGTTCGGTGTCCACACCTCGCTGCCAGAGATCCGTGTGCTGGATGCCCTTGTCACTCAGCTCCTGAACCATTGCGGTGGATGTGCACAGATTCAGAAGGGCCTGATTGTGTGCGGCTTTCAGCAGCTCCCA
>CAYWOE010000303.1:0-1531 GCA_964459855.1 uncultured Synechococcus sp.
TGCATGCAGTTCGTGATGGCCAGAAACTGGGCTGACTGCCCGGAGGCTGTCGCCAGTGCCGCGACGCCTCCTTCCAGAGCTGCCACCCGTTTTTCGAAGACATCCGTCGTCGGGTTCATCAATCGGGTGTAGATGTTCCCGAATTCCTTCAGCCCGAAAAGGTTGGCTCCGTGTTCCGCGTCGTTGAAGACGTAGGAACTGGTCTGATAGATGGGGACGGCTCGTGAGTTTGTGGTGGGATCAGGAACCTGTCCAGCGTGCAGTTGCAGGGTCTCGAAGCGCTGATCCGTCACGGTGATGGCTGGGAAGTCACCCTTTTCTAGCGTTGCGGAGAACGGCCGACCTCAGTCTGCGCTGGGTTCAGGCTTGTCGGTGTCAGCCAGGGATGGAAGGGTCTGGCGCAGCAGCGGTGTCATCTGCTGGCGAACCTCACTGCGGAATGTGTTGACGTTCTCGCCGAGCAGAACCGGATAAGGCTGATCCCCGCTCTGTTCGCGCAGATGGCGCCACTTGCTGTTCTCCTTCTCCTTCAGCTCCGTCAGCGCGGCCTGGAAATCGTGCGTTTTCAGCTCCATCCCGTCTTTGGAAACCTCTGCGGCCTGTTCGGCCATCAGTTCCCTGAAGGCATCAAAGCTCTTGGCCTTGATCGTGTCTGGAAGACCGAGAACCGGTTGATAGTGATCCAGCAGCCGCAGCTCCTCCTCCAGAAGAATCGGCCAGGCCCCCTGAGCTCCCTCCGCCAATCCCATCGCTGACTGAGCTGCAGTCATCGCATCAAGGTGGAATCGCAGCCAGCGGTAATAGGACTTGTCCTGTGTGTTCTTTTTGACGGCTGCTTTACCGGTCGCCAGCACGGGCAGGGCCGCTTCGGCTTTTCTCAGGAACAGACGGTCTTCCCGCTCCAGATTCATCGCTCCCCAGCGTTGCCGGTACTCCCAGAGTTCGGCGTAGCGATTCACATCCTCAGCAGACCAGCCGAGACCAGCAAGTTCATCGGCACGATGGGTGAGTTCTTTGGCCACGCAGCTTGTTCAGTCCTGATTCCCGAAGCGTAGATGCCAGGGGATGAAAGACCAGACCTGATGATCTGTGCCCGAGTCTTCTGAATGCTCCGTTCAGTTCGGCGGCGCACTGTGGGGATGGCGTCGGAGATGGTCGTTGACTCCCACGGGTGTCTCCTGGGCATATCCCTCATGCAGCCAAAGATCACCGGCTGAAGAGGCGTAATGAATCTGCCATCGGTAGAGGCTTCGATAGGTGAGTGGCGCTTTTTTCAGCAGTGCCGCGTAATGCAGAACGGCTTTGCCGTAGTGGTCGCTGTTGTTGTAACCCCAGAGGCCGCTGCGGATGTCCTTGAGTCCTCCGCGTCGGACCAGGTAGCGAGCAGCCGCATGAATCGAGTCCCACGGGTCGCGGATATCGCCTCCCTTGCCGATGCCGGGCTCCGCCCAGGTGGTCGGCAGAAACTGCATCGGACCCTGGGCATTGGCAACGGAGACCCCATCGATCCGGCCCATTCCGGTTTCCACCA
>CAYWOE010000304.1:0-1518 GCA_964459855.1 uncultured Synechococcus sp.
TGATCGCAACCGTGGACGTGAATGTGACCTATGCCCAGCTGCTGCGGGAACTCCTGCCGATGCCGGAGGATCCTGAATCAACTGTTCCCACGGAGCTGACTCTCGAGGGTTTCTCGATTCATGAGCTGAATCAACCTCAATGACAGACGCGTTGGTTCCAGAAGCAGTTGCAAGGTCGCTCTGGGGCAGCAAGGCCGCAGAACTGCGCCGGCCAGCACGGCAGAGATGTCCTGACAATCAAAAACCCCGCTCGCAGCGTGGTTTTTGAACGTTTGATTCTCCGCCACAACCCCATCACACAGTCCAGCGGGACCAATGGTGGGGTGCATAGCTCCAGAGGCGAGGCTCGTAGCGAGAGAGCTGAAATCCCGCACGACTCGGGCGAACAGATCGATGAACGAATTCCTCCGTTTCAGCGGGGCCCTCATGCACTTGCTCGATCAATTCGGATTTTGCGTGCGTGACAGCGCCAATGCCCAGCGTGAGGGAGAGGGTGTAGATGAAGAGAGACTTGACAGACATGGGTTGTGGAATTGGTTGGCTGGGGGCAGCGCCCGGTTGACTCCTTCAAGGTCACAGCCCCTCTGGTGAACTCCACTGCACAGCCCTGGTGGAGAAGTCGAGAGCTTCTGGTGAAGCTCTGGTGAAACACTCAGACCCTGGACAAAGTCGCGTGGTGGAATTCAGGCAGTCCTTGGCGATCAGGCGAGCGCTACTTCACCGCAGGCCTGGAGGACCACCAACGTTCGATCCTGTAGCCGAAGATCACCAGAAACACCACCAGCCAGAACCACAGTTCAGGCGGATTGGCATTGAGCAAAACGATCAACAGAACAAGTTCCGAAACCAGCCAGGGAAGTTCCTGACGCAGGAGAGGACGGAGTGCCATGAAAAAGTCAGAACATCACTGAGGGGTTCCCGGCTGACGCAGGAAGGGCAGATCCCAGATGCGATCGATGCGGAATGTGCGGAACCCACCGGTGAGCGAACGCAGTCCAGGGATGACGTAAGTCACCGGTGAGCGCCACTCCACATAGGCGAAGGTGTCCACAGTGAGACCTTCGCGGATCGGGAAGACCCCACTTCCCTGCGACAGCGTCCATCGATAACCGTCATCAGTACTGGGATGGCGATCCAGTTCGATCTCGGCACGCATCACCGGTCCGTGCTTGACCAGTTCTTCCGCCAGCTGGTTATTCCCGATCGTGGTTGAGATGTCTTCCTGGGTGGCGGGAAGAGTGAGCACACTGCGAACCTTGCCCTCAATCCCACCGAAACGACCGCGCTGATTCCAGAGAGGCACCACCTCCACTGGCAGGCCGATGGGCAGGCGACGGGCATCGGCCGGAGGGAAATACGACACAGCGATCAGATCCCCACCGGTTCGGCTTTCCCCCTTCGGAACGCGGCTGTTGCGGCCGATGGTGCCAAGGCGATCACCGATCTTGACCGTCTGACCCTGAATCACCTGAAGATCAAGCACCGTGCCGCTGCGCACCGCAGTGACAGTGCCGTCGA
>CAYWOE010000305.1:0-1514 GCA_964459855.1 uncultured Synechococcus sp.
ATTGGATCCATTGTGACTTCGTTCCACCCATTCTCCTCACGGTTGGAGATCAGCGGTGTCAGTCGAATACTCAGAGGACTGCCCTCGTTGATGTCGACCCTCAGAGCGCTGTAGGCCTTGCCGCCGTTGCAGTCGGCCCAGCTTCTGCCCACATAGAGATCACTGGTGGCAATCAGCCGCCGCTCTCCTCCGGTCACTGATTCGGTCAGGTCAGGACCCTGTCCGCGCTGGTCCCGCAGGCTGTAGCCGCTGCCGCCGCAGACAACCCAGTTGGTGAAAGAGTCACCATGACCGGTGTCGTGGGTTCTCAGAATCTCGAGGCAGTGAGCATGGCCGCTGAGCACGAGATCGACGGTTCGCAGACTGCGGCTCTGACGACCGAGCGCTCCGTTGACATCATCCAGAACACTGCGCAGCCGCTGCCTGATCCCCAGCGTGTCGGCCTGAGACCATTTGGTTCTCTCCGTCACGTAGGGAGGGTGGTGCAGCGTCAGGATCCGGCCGCGCACATCAGGGTCCCGATGCGAAGCGATCAATCCCTCCCGCAGCCATGTCAGCTGCTCGCCATCTTCAGCGGCATGGCGGTGCAGCCTCCTCTGAAGATCCAGTCGCTCCTCCTGCAGGGTCTCAAGATCATCCATCAATCCATCGCGTTGCTGCTCGTCGCGAGGCTGCAGTGACAGGGCCTTGAGGCAGCGGGTCTGTTGCTCATCCAGGGCTTTCAGCTGTTGTCGCAGCTGCGCACGGTCGTCGTCACCGCTCAGCGGAGCAATCAGCGTGTTGGAGTCAAGAGCGAAAACGTCAACACCGGCATGGCGAAAGCGGTAGTAGCGGTTCGGGAGTCTGGTGTGGTGACCGGGTCGGTACTGCAGGCAGCGATGTCCATCCCACTCGCCGGTGTAATGGCGGTCCAGGTAGTCATCAAGCTGACTGCCGGGAACATCGGCTAACACGTCCATGAAGGCGTGGGCAAAACAGCCTCCCTGGTCGGAGCCGCGCCATCCGGTGTCCACGTCATGAAACCACTGCAGATGCCGTCGCACGGGCAGAGTCAACCCGGCGAGCGTTGCAATCAATGGAGCCAGATCGTAGTAATCGTGGTTGCCGAGAACAGGCAGGAAAGGCTGGTTGAACAGCAGTTTTCGTGGGCTGATCTGTTCCCAGCTTTCCCCTCCGCAGAGCCATTCCCGGTAGGGACGGATGAAGTTGTTGCGGTACTGGGCCGCGGCTCCCACCAGGTAGACAACATCGCCTGTGTGCAGCAGAAAAGCTGCCCGGTCTTTGTGTGCCAGCAGTCGTTCAGCGATGTGCCGCGGTGGGCTGTGGCGGCGATGGCGTCCTGTTCCGCTGTCACCGAGAACCAGAAAGTGAAAGGCGGAGTGCTCCCCGTTGTTCAGATCCGGCTGCTCAATCACCAGGCGTGTCTGGTCGATCGCCCTGGCATGGATCGCAGGGTGCCGCCAGCGAACACGATGCGCCATGCGCATGATCTTGCGCTCGATCGGCGGGTCGCT
>CAYWOE010000306.1:0-1502 GCA_964459855.1 uncultured Synechococcus sp.
GGCGGGGCAGATGGGTTCTGCACCAGCATTCCAGAACCGCAAGCAGCTTGAGCCACACTGGCCGTGGCCCCATCAGCTCCCCATCCCGTCTGCGCGGCAGTTCCGCTCCCGGCAATCTCTGGAGCAGAGCGAGCTCGGAGGGATTGAATTGAAGTCTGGCCCCTGGCAGGGAGCCGATCGCCAGCCCCTCCTCGGGCAGCAGGCTGCAGCGCCATTGCCACTGCCCGATCGGAGGCAGGAGCTCCGCTCCGGTGCGACAGCAGCTCTGCATCGGAATTCCGTAGCCGCCCAGCGCCAGCAGATGCACTCCGGCCTGCACGAGCATCGCCAGGCAGACATCCGCATCCGGATGGCTGGCACGGCTCAGCGACTCGAATCCCTCGAGATGCATCAGGACCGTGTCCAGCAACCCGGGAACCGGGTCGTCGTCGCTCACAAGGGCAATGGCCAGTTCCGCCAGGGCCTGTGCGGCTGCCAGTGTTTCCAGTTGCTGGCCCACACCGCCGTAGTTGTGCAGAACCTGCAGCTGCCTCACCCTCTGCAGACTGCGACGCCCCACCACCTGCAGCTCCAGCAGCGTCAGCGGAACAGCGGCGGCAAGGCTGCTGCGCGGTCTGCGAGCTCCAGGCACGGCCAGTCGCACTACGCCTGCTTCATCGCTGAGCAGCGTCAGCAACCGGTCATGCTCTCCGAGCGGACCCACCTTCAGGGCCAGACCCGTCAGGCGCCTCTCACCACTCATCGCTGTTGTCGCAGAGCCTTCATCAGTTCAGGACCATGCCCGGTGCCCAGAGCAGTGGCTCCGGCCTCGACGAGATCCAGTGCCTGTTCAGGCTCTCGGATTCCGCCGACCGCCTTGATGGCGCATCGGCCACGGGTGAGCTGACGCAGCTGTCTGATCTGATCCGCTGAGACTGCTGCGCCAAAGCCGTTACCGGCCTGGAGTGAAGAGGCTCCTGCGTCCATCGCCGCCTCTGAGGCCAGAGCGAGCTGCGCTTCATTCAGATGATTGATGTCAAGGACCACCGTCATCGGCAGATCCAGTGCGGCGATTGCAGCCAGTTCCTCGGCGAAGCTGTTGGCACGGCCGTTCACAAGAGCGGTCCAGTTAGGTGTGACATCAAGGGCATCGGCTCCATGGGCGGCAGCCCACTCGGCCTGGGCCTGCTTCAGTTCGGAAGGCAGGGCGCCGAACGGAAACGCCACGGTGGCGATCAGTTTCACCGCCCCCTGCCCCCCGAGGCGTTTGCGCACGGTTTCGAGGTGATTGAGGCTGACGCAGACCCCCCCGAAGCCAAGCTGGCGAGCAGCGTCGCAGAGTGTGAACAGCTCCTCCTCGGGCAACAGTGGGTTGAGCAGAGCCTGGTGAATCAGAGGGGGAATGTCCGGCAGGTCCTGCCGGCGCGGTGACTTGCTCATCAGGTGTCAGTTGCGAGCCTGAATCACCCCGTAGCCGCCGTGGTTGCGTCGATAGATCACCTGCAGTTCGCCACTCTCGCTGT